>JACADX010000261.1 GCA_013389125.1 Parvularculaceae bacterium
ACATGAAGGACGTGCAGCGGCGCCTGCGGCTCATTGAAGCGATCGCCGCGCGCCGGCGCGTCGCGCATGAATTCGGGCCGAAGCCCGTCGAAGCGGCGCCGCTCGCGCGGTCCGGCTAGCGGGGGAAAGCGAGGACGCCATGCACCAGCTCGCCGCTCAGGACGCCCAGTTCCTCTACATGGAGGACGCGAACATTGTCGCAAACGTCTCGGGCGCCTATTTCTTCGACCAGTCGACGGCGCCGGGAGGCGTCGTCCGCTTCAAGGACATCCGTCGGCGCATTGAAGAGCGCCTCGACGATTGCCCGTTCTTTCGGCGGAAGCTCCTGCGCGTGCCGATGGAGCTCGACTTTCCCTATTGGATCGAGGACCCGCATTTCGACATTGAGTACCACGTCCATCACGCGCGGCTTCCCAAGCCCGCCGACTGGCGGCAGTTCTGCATCCTCTTTGCGCGCTATCACTCGCGCCCGCTCGATATGGGTCGGCCGCTCTGGGAGATTTACGTCGTCGAGGGCCTCGATCACGTCGATGGCTTTCCGAAGGGCAGTTTCGCGATGATTTCGAAAGTCCACCACGCCGCGGTCGACGGCGTTGCGGGGCTGCAGATGCTCGGGGCCCTGATGGATCTGTCGCCGACGGGGCCGCCGGCGTTCAAATATCCCCCGCTCAACCGGTTTTCGGGCGACGCCCCAAGCATCGCCGAGATCATGGCGCGCGCCGCCGTCAACAACGCGCGCTCGCCCTTGGGCCTTGCGCGCGCGGCGGCCAAAGCAAGCCCTCAGATCGCGCAGGCGATCGCCGCCATGCGAAGCGCGCCCCCCGCCGCCGCGGGCGGCGTTCCGCGTTCGCCTTTCAACGCGCCCGCGTCGCCGCGCAAGGCGTTCGACGGAACCGAGTTCACTCTTGCCGACATCAAGACGATCCGGGACGCCTATCCCGAAGCCAAGGTCAACGACGTCATCCTCGCGACGGTCGGGGGCGGCATAAGGCGCTATCTCGCGGCGAAGGACAAGCTGCCGAAGGAATCTCTGATCGCCGTCGTGCCGATTAACGCGCGCGCCGGCGCTGACGCGTCGTCAAAGGCCGGCGGCGGCAATCAGATCACGGCGATGACGACGCCGCTTCACACCCAGATTGCGCACCCGGTCGAGCGCTTGAAGGCGATCGTTCGTTCGACGCGCCGGTCAAAGGCGGCGCGGGACGGGCTCGGCGCCCGGCTGATGATGGATCTGACGCAGCACGCGCCGGCGTCCGTCCTCGCGCTTGCGAGCCGCTTTATCGCGCAAGGGGTCGCCAACGGCCGGCTGATGGCCAATCTCGTCGTCTCGAACGTTCCAGGGCCCCAGGCGCCGCTGTATTTTTGCGGGGCGAAGATGCTCGCCATGCACGCGATGGCGCCGGTCGGCGACGGAATGGGACTATTCATCGCCACCCCAAGCTATAACGGCAAGGTCGCGGTCTGCGTGACATCGACGCGCGAGATCATTCCGGACACGCCATTATTCATCGACTGCCTGCGCCAGTCGTTCAATGAGCTAAGGGAAGCCGCCGAGCGCCGCCTCAGCGCCGCCAAAACGGCGAGCGGCGGGGCGAAGGCGCGAAAGCCTAGAAAGAAGCCGAAGCCCGCCCCAGCCGCCAAGCCCAACGGCGCAGGAAAACCGCCGGTCTGGACCTGAACGGGCGCCGCGCTTCACATCCGCGCGCAAACATGGTCGATCGCGGCGATTGACGGGCGCAAGCCGACATGGGCGCAAATGACGGAGGATGGAATTTGGCCGGACTTTACTTCGAGGAGTTCTCAGTCGGACAGGTTTTCAGGCACGCCATAAGGCGCACCGTCACCGAGGCGGACAACGTCTTTTTCACCGCCTTGACGCACAACCCGGCGGCGCTCCATCTCGACGAGGACTGGTGCCGCCAGCATTCCGAATTCAAGACGCGCATCGTCAACAGCTGCCTGACGCTCGGACTGATGGTCGGCATCAGCGTCGGCGACACGACGCTCGGCACCACCGTCGCCAATCTCGGCTGGGACGAAGTGCGTTTTCCCCATCCCGTCTTTCACGGCGACACCTTGCGCATCGAGAGCGAGGTTCTGGAATTGCGCGAAAGCAAGTCGAGGCCCGAGAACGGGATCGTGATTTTCGCGCACCGCGCCTTCAATCAGGACGGCAGGCTTGTCGCAAGCTGCAAACGGTCGGCGCTGATGCATCGAAAACCGCAGCCCTGACGTCGCCATGTATCGATCCTTGCTCTTTGTCCCGGCGGACAGCGAAAAGAAGATTGCGAAGGCGGAAACCGTCGACGCCGATCTCGTCATTCTCGATCTTGAGGATTCCGTCGCCGCCCCCGCGCGCCCCGCGGCGCGGCGCCTCGCTCTCGATGCGCTTTCGAAGTCCCGCGGCCGACGGCGCGCGGCGCTCTATGTCCGGATCAACCCGCTGGCGACGCCGGACGCGCCTCTCGATCTGGCGGCGGTCGTCCCTGGCGCGCCGGACGGGATCATGCTGCCGAAGGCCGCGTCGCCGGCGGACATTGCGCGCCTGGCGCGCGAGCTTGCGGCGCTTGAATCGACGAACGGGATCGCCAACGGCGCCGTCAAGATCATCCCGGTCGCCACCGAAGTTCCCCAAGCCTTGTTCGCGATCGGCGGCTATGCGGGCGTCACGGAACGGCTCGCCGGCCTCACCTGGGGGGCGGAGGACCTTAGCGCCGCGATCGGCGCGACGGCGACCCGCGAGGCGACGGGGGAATGGACGGATCCTTATCGGCTTGCGCGCGCGCTTTGCCTATTCGCAGCCGCTGCGGCCGGCGTTCCCGCCTATGATACGGTGTATACGGATTTTAAGGACGAGAAGGGGCTCGCCGCCTATGCGCGGCGGGCGCGCCGCGACGGTTTTTCGGGGATGATGGCGATCCACCCGGCGCAGGTCGCCGCGATCAACGCCGCTTTCGCGCCGGACGCGTCGGAAATCAGCGAGGCGCAAGCGATCGTCGATCTCTTTGCAGCCAATCCCGGCGCCGGAACCTTGAGCCATGACGGCCGGATGGTCGACATGCCGCATTTGATCAAGGCGCGGAAAACGCTCGCGCTCGCTGAACGCGCGAAGGACGCGCCGCAAAAGCGGTGACGGCGCCGCTATTCTGCGGCGGCCGGAACCTGCGCCGGCGCGCGCGCCGCGTCAGGGCGCCGGATGCGAAGGAGCCGCAGGGTGAGACGTTCTAGCCGGTCGACCCAAATCGCCGCCGCCGGCACAAAGAGGAGACTCAAGAACGTCGAGAACAACAGGCCGCCGATCACGGCGACGCCCATGCCTTGGCGGAGCGCGCCGTCAGCGCCAAGGCCCGCCGCGACGGGGAGCATGCCGGCGCTCATCGCCAAAGTCGTCATGATGATCGGCCGCGCGCGCTTGACGCCGGCGTCGTAGAGCGCCTCAAGCAGCGGGACGCCCCGGTTCTTCCGCTCGACGGCGAAGTCGACGAGCAGGATCGAGTTCTTGGTGACGATCCCGACCAGCATGACGATGCCGATGAAGACGAAAAGCGAAATCGGCTGGCCGGAGACGGCAAGACCGATCACCGCGCCGGCAAGGCAGAGCGGCAAACCGGTCATGATCGTCAGCGGCTGGAAGAAATCGCGGAACAAGAGCACCAGCACGAGGTAGACGAGGACGAGCCCCCACATCAGCGTCGACATGAAGGCGCTCGTGCTGTCCTGGAGCGCCTCGCTGCTGCGGCTGCGTCCAAGCTCGACGCCTGCGGGAAGATCCTTCGCCTCCGGGAGCGCCTCAATCGCGGCCAGCGCCTCGGCGGGCTGGCCGCTGACGAGATTGGCGTAAATCGTCACGCTGCGCCGCCGGTCGCGCCGCTCGATCGTCGAGACGCCGACGCCCATCTCAATATCAGCGACGGCGTCGAGCCGGACCGAGCCGCCGCTGTTCGTCGCGACCCTCAGCCCGCGGATGACGTCAATGTCGGCGCGCGCGTCTTCCCTCAGCATCACGCGGATCGGTATTTGACGGTCTTCGACGTCGAATTTCGCAAGATTCCGGTCGACGTCGCCGTTCGTCGCGATCCGAAGCGCGCCGGCGAGCGCGTCTGATGAAACGCCGAGACGCGCCGCCTCTTCCGACTTCGGCGTGATCTGCAGCTCCGGTCGCTTGAGGCTCGTTGACGCGCGCACTTCCGTGAGCTGCGGCAGGTCGCGCCGCATCGCAGCGACAAGCCTGTCGGCGGCGGCCATCACCGCCGCCGGTTCATCGCCGGTCATTTCAAGATCGATGTCGGCGCCGCGGCTTCCGCCCTGAAAGTTCTGGAAGGAGAGGCGCACATCCGGGATCGAGGCGAGGATCGGCCGCATCGCCTGCTGCACGTCATAGTCCGAACGCGATCGCGCGCCGCGCTCGGTCAGCTGATAATTGATCGACCCGCGCGAGACTGCGCCATTGGCGCTGCTCGCCGAGGTGAAGACGTAAAGGATCTCCGGAATCTCGCGGCTCTTTTCGGCGATATCGGAGAGGACGCGGTCGGCCTCCGGCAGCGTCGTGCCGGGCGGAAATTCGACTTCGAGGTTCAAGGCGCCGTTGTCGAGGCGCGGAATGAAGGTCATCGGCATCTGCATCATGCCGATGACGGCCGCAACGAACGAGAGAACGCCGGCGGCGATCGGAACGACGGGATGGCGCAGCGAGAATTTCAGCGCTTTCTCATAGTTCCGCTGAACGGCGGAAGGCTTCGCCGGCGCGTGCGCGCCTTTGAGGAAATAGGCGGCCATCATCGGCGTGATGAGGCGCGCAACGAGGAGCGAAAAGAAGACGGCGACGGCGACGGTGACGCCGAATTCCCTGAACCAGACGCCGGTCTCGCCGCCCATGAACGACACCGGGAGGAAAACGGCGATGATCGTCGCTGAGGTCGCGACAACCGCAAGGCCGATCTCGTCCGCCGCTTCGAGCGCCGCCTCGTACGGCTTTTTCCCCATCGCGATATGACGGGCGATATTCTCGATCTCGACAATCGCGTCGTCGACGAGAACGCCCGCGACGAGCGCGAGCGCGATGAGGGTCATGATGTTCAACGTGAAGCCGAGCGGGGCGAGCGCGCCGAAGGTCGGGATCGTCGCCAGCGGAATGGCGATCGCCGCGATCACCGTCGCGCGCCAGTCGCGGAGGAACAGGAAAACCATGAAAACGGCGAGAAGCGCCCCTTCGACAAGCGCCTCGATCGAACCCTTGTGAAGGTCCTTGATGAAGTCGACCGGCGTGAAGATGAGTTTGAAATTGACCGGGCTTTCCGCGTCGATTTCATGCACCTTTTCGATGACGCGCTCAGTGACGTCGACCTCGCTCGATCCTTTCGCGCGCTGTACGAAGACGCCGATCGCCGGCTTGCCGTTGAAGCGCAGGAGCTGCGTCGGTTCGCTCGCGGTGTCGGCGACGTTTCCAAGATCGGTAAGCCGCAAACTGCGCCCGTCGGGCAGGGCGATAAGGCGCGTCGCCAGCGAAGCGACGGTTTCGGCGCCGCCAAGCGTCCTAATCGTCTGCGCCTGACCGCCGAGTTCGGCGCGCCCGCCCGGAAGGTCGGCGTTCGTTCGCCGAAGCTGCTGGCTCACCTGCTCCGCGGTGACGCCGAAGGCTTCAAGGCGCGCCGGATCGAGCGATACGCGCACTTCGCGGTCGACGCCGCCGCGACGCTTCACGGCGGCGACGCCCTTGATCGCGAGAAGCTCGCGCGACAGCGTGCGGTCGACGTAATAGGAAAGATCCTCGGCGCTCATCGCCGGATTCTCGACTGCGAAATAGGCGACGGGTTCGCCCGAAACGTCGAGCAGGGTGACTTGCGGCTCGTCGATTTCGTCCGGCAGATCGGATCGAATGCGGGCGACGGCGTCGCGCGCGTCGTCGACGGCGCGGCTGATGTCGGCGCCGATCAGGAGTTCGACATTCGTTTCGGAGACGCCCTGGCTGACGGTCGAAACGATGTTGTCGACGTCGGTGACGCTCGTCAGCGCCGCCTCGATCTGCTGCGTCACCTGCGTTTCAAGTTCCGACGGCGAGGCGCCGGCTTGCGTCACCGTGACGTTGATGACGCCGAATTCGACGTTTGGAATCTGGTTGATCGGCAGCCGCGAATAGGCGGTGACGCCCGCGAGCGTCAGCGCGAGAAAAAGCACGATCGGCGGGATCGGATTCTTGATCGCCCAGGCTGAAATGTTCCGCATGTCAGCCCCCGGACCCGGCGCCTTGCCGCCCCGTCGTTGCGCCGCCCGTCGCTGCGGCGTCTGTCGTGCGGACGATATCGCCGTCCATGAGGAAAGCGCCGCCCGCCGCGGCGACGATTTCGTCGCCCTTGAGCCCGGAGGTCACCGCGACATGATCGCCGGCCCGCGCGCCGAGCGTCACCTTCGTCAGCGCCGCGCGTCCGTCCTTGATCACGAAAACGCCGGGCTCGCCCGCCGCGTAGGTGATGGCGGACAATGGAACCGCGAAGGCTTCGGATTCGCCGATGACAACTTCGCCTTTAAGATACATGCCGGCGCGCACCGGCGCATCGGCCGGAAGGTCGAAGAGCGCAAGCCCAGTGCGCGTTTGCGGATCGACGGCGACGGGCGCGACCCGCAGCGAGGCACGGACGACCGCGCCGTCCGTCGCCGTGAAATTCGCGATCTGACCTTGCCGCAGCGAAAGGATGTCGCCTTCGGATACAAAGGCGGCGACCTCAAGCGCATTGCCGCCGACAATGCGGAACAGCGCCTTTTGGTCGGCGAATTCGCCGACGCGCGCATTGCGCTCTATGACCAGCCCGCCGACGGGCGCGCGCACGAATCCGCCTTGCGTTCGCGCCTTGAGTTCTGAAAGCGCGGCCTTTCGCGCCGCGAGCTGCGCATCGGCGGCCGCAGCGGCGGCGCGCCATCGTTCGATCTCCTCTTTTGAGAAGGCGGGATCATCCTTGACCGGATCAACGCGCGCCCACTCGCTCGCCGCGCGGGCCTGTTCGCTCGCCGCCTGGCGGACGCCGGCTTCCGCCTCGCGGATCTGCGCGTCGACGACATCAGCGTCGAGACGCGCAAGCGGCGCCTCCGCCTCGACGATATCGCCGATCTCGACAAGAACTTCGGCGATGCGAACGCCGGACGCGGGCGCGAAGACGCGGACGTCGTCGCGCGGGCGCGCTTCGCCGGAGACGGGCGCCATCCGCGTAAAGGACCGGCGAGCGACCTTGACTGTTGAAACGAGAGGCGCGCGATCGACGGCGCTGGTCGCGACAGGAGCCCTCTCCCCGTCCTTATTGCCCAAGAGGAAATACGCCGCAGCGGCAGCGGCGACGAGCAAGACAGCCAAAATGAGGAATGGGGGCCGGCGCCGGACAGGGACTGCCGCGTCGTCGGGCTGTGGGCCGGGCTTTGGAACGACCTTGATACGCATGCTTTGACGACAGCCTTGATCCCGCCGGATGCGGGCTTTGCGGCGCCGCAACAAAATCCCGATATGACGGCGGAGGCGTTAACATTCAAGGTTTGCGGCCAGGCGGTCCGCCGCGCAATCCGCTCAAGGCGCCGCGGCAGGCCGGAAATGGTACCGCCTCCCGGTCTCGAACCGGGGACCTCTAGATCCACAATCTAGCGCTCTAACCAACTGAGCTAAGGCGGCCCATGACGCGACCGGCATCTTGGGGGCGCTCGGCGCGGGCCGGGACCCTAATCGCCGGGCGCAGCGAATTCAACCGCTTGCAGGTCGTCGAACGCGGCTCTTCAGCGCGGCGGCAGGCCCGCGATAATCTCCTTGATCTGCGCGATGCGGGTCGCATCCGACGGGTGGGTCGACATGAATTCCGGCGGCTTCGGCCCGCCCGAGGACCCCATTTTCCGCCAAAAGGCGAGCGCCTCGTTCGGATCGTAGCCGGCGCGGTGCATATAGAGGATCCCGAGCTTGTCGGCTTCAAGTTCGTGCTTCCTCGAGAACGGCAGGAGGACTCCGTATTGCGCGCCAAGACCAAGCGCGCCGAGCGCAAGCTGGCCTGTCTGGCCGCCCGACCCGATCGCCGCCTGCGCCGCCTGCATGGCGACATTGGCGCCGAGTTGCTGCGACACCCGCTCGCCGCCGTGATTGGCGCGGACATGCGCGACTTCATGGCCGACGACAGTCGCCAGCTGATCGTCGTTCGCCATGATGTCCATGATGCCGGTGTAAACGGCGAAGTGATTGCCGGGGAGCGCGAAGGCGTTCAAGGACTTCGAATCAAAGACCTTGTAATCCCACTTCGCCGGGTCTTCGCCCGCCGCACGCAGCACTTTCGGCGCGACGCGGTTGAGACGGTCGACATATTTCGGATTGGTCGAAACCTTTTCCTTTTTTGTCACGTCCGCCCAAGCGGTCGAGCCGAGCGAGGCCATCTGGCTCGCCGGGATGAAGGCCATCTGGCTGCGGCCGAGCTCTTCATTGTAGGCGCAAGCGCCGACGACGAAGACCGAACAGACGACGGCAAGGCGGCGGCCGAAGCGGCCTTTCAAAAGCTTGAACTGCATGGAAGTCCTCCGACCAATCCCGCCCGAATGTAGGGCGCGAGGCCGGATTGAACAACCCGCCTTACGGCTCGAGCACCGAGTCCCAATAGAGGAAGTCCTGCCAGCTCTGGTGCAGGTAGTTCGGCGGAAAGGCCCGCCCGCGTTCGTTGAGTTCGAACATGGTCGGGCGCGCCGGCTTGCGCGCCGGGAACATCTTCGCCTGCGCCGGTAGTCTGCCGCCCTTCTTGAGATTGCACCGCGAACAGGCGGCGACGATGTTTTCCCATGTCGTGCGCCCGCCTTTCGAGCGCGGCACGACATGATCGAAGGTCAGCGCGTCGCGTTCGTTCGCGCCGCAATATTGGCAGCTGAAGCTGTCGCGCAGGAAGACGTTGAACCGCGTAAAGGCGGGCGTGCGCTGATGATTGACGTAGGTTTTGAGCGAGACGACCGACGGCAGCCGCATCTGGAAGGACGATGCGCGCACAATCGTGTCATACTGCGCGACGACCTCGACGCGCTCGAGGAAGACGGATTTGAGCGCATCCTGCCATGACCAGAGGGACAACGGGAAATACGACAGCGGGCGGAAGTCGGCGTTAAGGACAAGCGCCGGGCAGCCGTCGGGCGCGCTATGGGAGATCCTCGGGCGGGTCACATGCATGTCGGCCCGCCCTTCGAAAAGGCGGCGGCGTTGGATCCCAACCCGTGTCGAACGCCGATGCTACTGAAGACGCACCCTCCATGGCCGAACGCCTCGAGCCTATACGAGATTTTGAAGCTTAGGGAAAAGAATAGCTGATTCTCGATGACCGGATTTTGACAATTTTCGCGAAAATTGCCGCGATGTCACACTCCGCTAGGCGAGGGCGTCAGATGGGCGTCCTCCCCCGCAGCTGCGCATAATAGGTCCACAGTATATGCGCGGCGACGCCGCGCCAGGGGGCCCAATTGGCGGCCTTCCGGTCAAGCTCGCGCTGGTCAATCTCGGCGTTGATTGCGGCGCCGTAAGCGTGCTTCAGCGCGACATCGTTCGGCGGCCAGATGTCGACGCGACCCTCGCAGAACAGAAGATAGATCGACGCCGTCCAGGGGCCGACGCCTTTAAGCGCCACAAGCGTTTCGAGCGCGCGATCATCGTCTTTCGCGGCGAGCGCCCCGAAATTGATCGCGCCGCCCGCCGTCGCCGAGGCGAGTTCAAGAATATAACGCGCTTTTGGCGTCGAAAGCCCGAGCGCTTTGAGGCCGGTTTCTCCGAGCGCGACGACCGCCGCGGGCGCGGCGCAGTCGACGCCGCCTTTGCAGCGTTTCCAGATCGCCTGCGCGCTCGGCACAGAAACCTGCTGTTCCACGATGATCCGGAAAAGCCCTTCGAAGCCGCCCGCCCGGCGGCGGATCACCGGCCTTTCGATCGCCTTCGCGGCGCGGGCGAGCGCCTTGTCCTTTCGAGCCAGCGCCAGGGTCGCGGCGCTGACATCGCTGAAGACGTCGATCGCCGCCGCCGGCGTCAAAATGAGACTTCGGCGAGGAGTTTGCCGAGATCGCCTTTGAGGTCATCGATGAAATGGCGGGCCGTGAACTCGCCCATGGTCACGCCGGACTGAGCGATCGCATCGAGCGGATCGAGATAGTGCGTCTCGTCGGGCGACATCGGACCCTGACGCGCGCGGCGTTTCAGACCCTCACGCGAAATCGCGATGACCTCCGCCGCGACATCCTTGACCGTCCGCTTGCCGATTTTCGCCTTGAGCCCCAATCGCGCGGCGTCGTCGCGCAGCTCATCGCGCATCTCCGCCGTCCAGCCTTTGGCGACGTCCCAGGCGGCGGCGAGCGCGTCCTCGTCGTAAAGAAGGCCGACCCAGAACGCCGGCAGCGCGCAGATCCGCGACCAGGGCCCCGAATCCGCGCCGCGCATTTCCAGGAATTTCTTGAGGCGGACCTCCGGAAAGGCCGTAGACAGATGATCTTCCCAGTCGAGAATGTGCGGCCGCTCTCCGGGCAGGATCGAAAGCCTGCCGGCGAGAAAGTCGCGGAAGGAAAGTCCCGCCGCGTCGCGATATTCGCCGCCGCGCCGCACGAAATACATCGGCACATCGAGCATGTAGTCGCGATAGCGCTCAAAGCCGAAGCCGTCCTCGAAGACGAACTTCAAAAGCCCCGTGCGGTCGGGGTCGGTGTCGGTCCAGATGTTCGCGCGCCAGGACGCATAGCCGGAGTCCTTTCCTTCGACGAGCGAGGAGTTGGCGAAGAGCGCCGTCGCGATCGGCTGCAGCGCGAGCGAGGTCCGGAACTTGGCGACCATGTCGCGCTCGCTCGAAAAGTCGAGGTTGACCTGCACCGTGCAGGTCCGGTGCATCATGTCGAGCCCGAGCCGCCCGACTTTCGGCATATAGCGCCGCATGATCTGATAGCGCGATTTCGGCATTTGCGGCATTTCCGCCCGCGTCCAGGTCGGGGCGAAGCCCATGCCGAAAAAGGCGATGTTCATCGGTTCTGCAACCGCTTTGACGGCGTTCAAGTGCCGTCCCGTCTCGGCGCAGGTCTGATGAATTGTTTCAAGCGGCGCGCCCGAGAGCTCGACCTGGCCGCCGGGCTCGAGCGACACGGCGGCGCCCTCGCCCTTAAGGCCGATCGGCAAGCCGTTGTCGCGCAATATTTCCCAGCCCGTCGTCTCGCTGAGCTTTTCAAGAATCGCTCTGATGCCGTTCGCGCCCTCATAGCCGACGGGCTTCAAGGTCGTCCGACAATAGATGAATTTTTCGTGCTCGGTGCCGATGCGCCAGTCGGCCTTGGGCTTGGCGCCCGACGCCATGAAGGCGGTCAGTTCGTCGAGGTCTTCGATCGGCGGAAGTTCGCCGG
>JACADX010000296.1 GCA_013389125.1 Parvularculaceae bacterium
CTCGACCCCCGACCCGAGGAGCGCGTCATAGGCCCTCGCGCTGGCGGCGTCGGTCGCCGCCTCGCCCTGCTTGAGGTTGACGAGGCCGACATGAAACGGGGCGACAGCGACCGGCCATTTGCAGCCCGCCTCGTCATGATAGGCCTCGATGAGCGCGCCTGCGAGCCGCGACACGCCGACGCCGTAAGAGCCCATTTCAACGGGGCGGTCCTTGCCGTCCGGTCCCGTGATCATCGCCCGCATCGGCGCGGAATATTTGTCGCCGAAATAGAAAATGTGCCCGACCTCGATGCCGCGCGCGGCGATGCGGTCGCCCTTCGCGACCTTCGCCTCGAACTCGGCGACGTCGTGCTTTTCCTCCGTCGCCGCGTAATAGGACGTGTAGCGATCGATCATCGGCTGCAGGTCGCCGTCAAAATCAGTGTCGGCGCCGGGAACCGCGAGATCGAGAAGGCGCTTGTCGCAGAAAACGGCGCTCTCGCCCGTTTCGGCGAGCACGATGAACTCGTGGGAAAGGTCGCCGCCGATCGGCCCCGTATCGGCGCGCATCGGGATCGAGACAAGACCCATCCGGGCGAAGGTGCGTAGGTAGGCGACGAACATCTTGTTGTAGCTCGCGCGCGCGCCCGCCTGATCGACGTCGAAGGAATAAGTGTCCTTCATCAGGAATTCGCGCCCGCGCATCACGCCGAAGCGCGGACGCACCTCGTCGCGGAACTTCCACTGAATGTGATAAAGCATCCTCGGAAGGTCTTTGTACGAGCGCGCGCCGGCACGGAAGATCTCGGTGATCATCTCCTCGTTCGTCGGGCCGTAGAGCATCTCGCGGTCGGCGCGATCCTTGATGCGGAGCATTTCCTTCCCGTAGGCGTCGTAGCGCCCGCTCTCGCGCCATAGCTCAGCCGATTGGATCGTCGGCATCAGCATCTCGACGGCGCCGGCGCGGTCCTGCTCCTCGCGGACGATCTGTTCGATTTTCTTGAGGACGCGGAACCCCAGCGGCAGCCAGGCGTAAATGCCCGCCGATTCCTGCCGGATCATGCCGGACCGGAGCATTAGCTGATGCGATACGATTTCGGCCCCGGCGGGCGTTTCTTTAAGGACCGGCAGATAATAGCGGCTAAGGCGCATCGCGGGCTCCGGAAAACGGAGCCGTCTCTTAGGAAGGGCCGCAACTATTGTCCATGCGGCTGACGGGGAGCCGATCGGCGGAACGGTCCCCGGTAGCAGGCGAGCGGCACGGGGCGACGCTCGCGGCCGTCAAGTTCGAACCGCGCGAGGATGCGCGCCGAGGCCCACCCCTTCGCTCGCGCCGGATCGACGACGAGGACGCTTTGCGGCGGCGCCGCGCGATCGGGGTTGAGATCGATCGCCTCGACATCATCGAGGTTGATGATCCGCGGCGCGTCGGCGGGCGCAGGGCACGGGTCCGGCCGGACGACCGTCGTCCTTGCCGTCGCCGTCGCCGCGAGGAGATTGATCCAAAGTGCCGCAATGAGAATGCGCCGCGCCTTCATGGCGGCGGCGCTGCAGCGTTTATGCCCGGTTAACCAGTCGGGGCGGCCCTATTCGGCGAGCAGCTCGGTGAGTTTTCGTCCGTCGTCGAATTTGAGATCGCTGATCAGCCAGCGGCGATTTTCACGCGCCATTTCGTAAACGACCGTCCGTTCGCGGAAGGCGTCGGCGAATTCGACCTGGACTGCGACGCCCTTCAATTTCTTGTCGTCGCGCAGGACGGCGAAACGCGCCGGATATTCCTGGCTGTCGGTGAACGGATCGCCGTTGACGGGCGGCGCCGCGTCCGGGGCCCGCGGCCGCGCGAAATAGGCGTCGATCTTTTCAAGGAGCGCGCCCGTCAGGAAGGCCCGTTTTCCTTCAAGCGAGGCCGGCGAAAATCCCATGTCGCCGTCGAAATGCGCTTCGAGAAAACGCTGCACGACGCCTTCAGCCGACCGCGACGAGGCGCGCGCGCCGGGCGTTCTATCGAAAGTCCAGATTCGGTTGTCGAGCGCAAGAAGCATTGAGTCATCGGCGGCGAAATGGAAATCAAAGACGCCGGTGTCGCAGGTCAAGGCGACGCCCTTGCGCGCGCGCCCGTCGAGTCCAATGCGGTTCGCCGCTTCGACCGAAAGCCCCGCCCCTTGAAAGAGCCCTTCGAGCGGGACCTCGGTCGCCTCGTATTTCGCGTCGCCGCAGCCGAGCGGCGCCGGAGCCTTTACCGCCTTTGAGGTGAAGGTGACGCGCTCGCCGATCCAGTCGGGACGCGCGCCGGCGCCCGCCTCATCCGTCCACGGCGCGACGACCGCGCGCGTGATGCGCCATTCGCCCTTGATTGACGGCGCGCCGTCGCCGGCCGTCGCCGGCGCCGCGACGAAAGACGCGCCGACGGCGATCGCCGCGGCCAGTCGTGCGATTTTCATGGAACGCCCCTCCCGTCGGCCTTCGATAGCTTATTGCGGGGAGCGATAGCAGGCGGCGAATGGTGCGGTCGAGAGGACTCGAACCTCCACGATGTTACTCGCTAGCACCTCAAGCTAGTGCGTCTACCAATTCCGCCACGACCGCATTCGAAGCGAGGCGCGGGGGATAGCAAAAGCCCCCCATCCCCTCAAGCCCCGGATTTAGGCGCTTCTCGCGCAACTTCAATTGCGATCCGGTCGCCGAGAAGGCGGACCTTGCCATCGGCGATTTTCCGGCCGTTGGCGAGGATCGAGATCGGCTTCGACGCGTCGCGGCCGAGGGAGATGACGGTTCCGCGGCCGAGCGCGAGCGCCGCCGAGAGCGGCATTTCCGCCCCGCCGACTTCAAAGGTCAGTTCGACGTCGACCTGTTCGACAGCGGCCATTGCCGGTGTTAACCCCCGCGATGCAACGCCGGTGAGCATCGCGCCCTTTGGTTAGAACCTCGTTAAGGAATGCGCTCTTCAGCGAACGGCCGGCCCGTTGGGCGGTTTCCGAAGGCCTTGTCGCCTATCCGGACGCGTGTCTCGCCATGGAGCGCCTTGCCGCGGACATCTGTGACGGCGCTCCGGAAATGGTCTGGCTGCTTGAGCACCCGCCCCTTTACACGGCGGGAACAAGCGCCCGATCCGAGGACCTTCTTGATCCCCGGTTTCCGGTCTTCCGCTCGCCGCGCGGCGGCCAGTTCACCTATCACGGGCCCGGCCAGCGGGTCGCCTATGTGATGCTGAACCTCGCCGAACGACGCCGCGATGTCCGCGGCTTCGTCGCGGCGCTGGAAGACTGGCTGATCGAAGCGCTCGCCGCATTCACGATCAGGGGCGAACGGCGCGAGGACCGCGTCGGCGTCTGGGTTGACCGGCGCCGACCCGGCGAGCCGCCCCGCGAAGACAAGATTGCGGCGATCGGCGTCCGCATCCGTCGCTGGGTGACGTTTCACGGCATCGCCCTCAATGTCGAACCCGACCTGTCGCATTTCGGCGGCATCGTGCCTTGCGGCGTCACGGCGCCCGGCTTCGGCGTCACATCGCTTGTCGATCTCGGCATCCCGGCAACGCTCGCCGACGCCGACGCCGCGCTCCGTGACTCGTTTCAGTAGATTTTTGGTCCGACCGTCGATGCGCCGGCGCCCGACCGTCGCTGATCGGCGCGCGTGCGGCGGGTCTAACCAATCGGTAATTGAGGCCCGCCTTTGGTCGGCGACAATCGGCGCGCGTCGCATTATGGTCTTGCAAAGATGAACGCCCAAATGGGAACACCCGGAGGACCTTTGATGACCAGTTCGCTCAAACATTCGCTTGCCGCGTCCGCCGTCGCGGTCGGGCTTGGCCTTGCTGCGGCCTATGCGCAGGAAACGCCGGAAACGACGGCCCTGCCCGATGCGCCCGTCGCGGTCGAGATGGCGCCGGAAGCGCCGCCGCCGGCCGACGCGTCCGTGGAACCAGCGCCGGTCTCGGCGATGCAAGCCGTGGCGCCGGCAGATCCCGCCGCGCCGGCGATGAACCCTGACGAAATGGCGGATTTCCTCAATTCGCAACAACAGATCAGCCAGGGCGTGACCTTGACCCGCTCCGTCGACGGCAAGGTCGTCGAGGAAAGCAAAAAGACGATCGTCTATTCAAAGGACGATCCGGTGCGCTCGACCGAGGCCGCTTTGTCGCCGCTCGAACGGCTGAAGGCCGAGTTCGACCGGCAGTCGATGACGAGGAAGGAAGTATACGACGAGGCCAAGCTCGATTTCGTCGTCGCCGACCTCGACCGGGACGATCAGATGACGTCGGACGAGTTCGTGAAGCTCATCGACGGCTGGCGCGAGAGCGACAGGACGGCGGAGCCGATGACGCGCGAGCGCTTTGTCGATCTCATCGCGCATGATGACGAGGGCGCGGCGGCCGCCGAGCACGCGGCGCAGGCGCGCGCAAAATTCGAGGCGATCGCCGGCGTCGGCCAGTCGCTCAGCCGCAAGACCTACATCAAGGCGGTCATTGCCGATTTTGAAACGGCGGACGCTGACAATGACGGGCTCCTTACCGGCGAGGAACTGTTGAAGTTCAGGGCCTCGAACCGGGGCGAAGCCTATCAGCGATAGGCGGCGATAATCCGGACCTCGCCAGAGGGCGCGCGACGGGCATTGAATCCGGCGCCGCCGGGCCCTAAAACGCCGCAGGGCTTGCCGGCAACCTGTTGATTCCTTGACGGAAAGTCTCCGTAGCTCAGGCGGATAGAGCACCAGATTCCTAATCTGGGGGCCACAGGTTCAAGTCCTGTCGGAGACGCCATTCCCGCGGGGCCGCAATCCTCGGGACGTTAATCGGCTCGGTTCTTGAAGGACAGGGCGAAAAGCGACGCCGACGCGCCCGCGCCTTGCGCGTCGGGGCGTCCCGATTCCGGACGAGAGGGCTCATAAAGCGATCATGCGCGACGCGCTTCTCCTCCTGGTGATTTTCGGCGGCCTTCTCGCGACGCTGCGCTATCCCTTCGCCGGCCTGATTCTCTGGGCGTGGTTTTCGCTGCTGACGCCGCACCAAATGGCCTATGGCGCGTTCGGCATACCGTTAAATCTCGTCATCGCCGCGACGACGATTCTAACCCTCATCCTTCACGGCGAAGCGCTGAAATTCCGTCTTGACGACATCACGCTCTGGCTGATCGCCGTCGCGTTCTGGCTTTTCGTGTCGCAGGGAAATTCGCTCGATCCCGAGAACTCCGCGATCTATTTCGACCGCTTCATCAAGACGCTGCTGTTCGCGATCCTTTGCGCGCAGACGGCGACGACGCCGCTGCGCGTCCATGCGCTGATCTGGATATTCGTGCTTTCGATTGGGTATTTCGCGGCGAAAGGCGCCGTGTTCACTGTCGTCACGCTCGGCGAATACCGGGTTCAAGGCGTTCCTCTGACGATCCTTGAAGACAACAATCACATGGGGATCGCAATGGCGACGACGTTGCCGATGATCCTTTATCTCCGCGGCGCGGCGGCAAGGCCATGGATGCGCAATGCGCTGACCGTCCTCTTCCTGATGACGATCTTTTCGATCATCGGCACGCAGTCGCGCGGCGCCTTCCTGTCGCTCCTCGCCTTCGGCGGCTTCTTCTGGCTGCGCTCGCGGCGCAAATTCGCGATCGCCGCCGCCGGCCTCCTCGCCCTCGTCCCGGCGGTCCTGTTCATGCCGTCGAAATGGACCGAACGCATGGCGACGATCGCCGAGGCGGGTGACGATTCCTCGTTCATGGGCCGCGTCGACGCGTGGATCATCAACACTGAGTTCGCGCTTGAGCGGCCGCTGACGGGAGCCGGCCTTCGCAATCCCTATCAGCAGGACCTCGCAATGAAGGTCGATCCCGAACGCGCGCCGCGCGCCAAGGCCGCGCACTCGATCTATTTCGAGATGCTCGGCGGCGCCGGCTTCGTCGGCCTCGCCTTCTATCTCGCTCTGCTGGCGACGGCGGTCTTCAAGACGATCGCGCTCCAGAAGCTGCGAACACTCGACGGAAGCAAGCCTTGGCAGGCGCGCTTCGGCTATTTCGCGCAGATGTCGCTTGTCGTGTTCGGGATCGGCGGCGCCTCGACGTCGCTTGAGATGTGGGACGGCTACCTTCTCCTGATCGCGCTCGTCGCGGCGGCGTCAAGGCTTTCGGCTGACATGACGAAAGCGGCCGCAGAACGCGCCCGGGAAAAAGCGCGCTACAGCTGGCGCGGAGAGGCGCGCGGCGCCGTCGTCGGTCGTCCGGGTCCGAATTTCTAGACGTCTCGGGCGC
>JACADX010000297.1 GCA_013389125.1 Parvularculaceae bacterium
CCGTCAAGCCGCAATATGGGCTCCTCATCCCGATCGCGCTCGCGGCCGCCGGCGAATGGCGCGTCTTTTGGGCGGCCGCAGCGGGCGCCTTTGCGCTCGCTCTCGAGCCGACCCTGGCGTTCGGCGCCGACGTGTGGCCGGGATTTTTCGAGACGATGCGCGCGGCGCGCGTCGAAGTTCTGGAGACGGGCGCCATCGGCTTTGAAAAGATCCAGAGCGTCTTTTCGCAGGCGAAGATGCTCGGCGCGCCGACGGTCGTCGCCTATGCCGCGCAAGGGCTCTTCGCGCTCTCCCTCGCGGTCATGACGGCGAGGCTGTGGCGTGGCGGCGCCTCGACGCCGCTCAAGATGGCGGGCCTTATCATCGCCTCGCTTCTCGCGTCGCCCTATGTCGTCGATTATGACCTCGTCATTCTGGCGCCCGCCATGGCGCTACTCATCGGCGAAGCCGCCGCGCGCGGCTTTCGTCCCTATGAGCGGACCCTTCTTCTCGCCGCCGCCGTCGCGCCTGTCATCGCCCGCCCGATCGGCGTCATTGCGCCGCTTTCACTCGGTCTTGTCGCGATGATCGCGCTTGGCGCCGCCGTCCGCGCGAGAGCCGCGGATGAGGCCGGCGCGGCGGCCTCGCGTTCCTGACGCCTCGATCGGCGGACCGTGCTGCGCGCGCTCCTTTCCGCAGCGCGCCGGGACGATTAGGCTCCGCGCCGGAGGACCGCCATGACCTACGCCTGCTTCGCCGTCACGATCGCCGACCGCATCGCGCATATCCGCTTCAACCGCCCCGAAAAGGCGAACTCGATGATTCCGGAATTCTGGCGCGAGCTTCCTGAAGCGGTCGAGAAAATTTCCGCAGACGCGGAGGCGCGCGTCATCGTGATTTCGTCCGAGGGCAAACATTTCACCGCCGGGATGGACATTTCGGTCTTCATGACGGGAGGCCTTGCCGGCGACGGCGCAAATCCGCAGATTTCGGCCGAAGCGTTCCGACGCAAAATCTTGTCGCTGCAGCGGACGTTTTCCTCGCTCGAGGCGGCGCGCCAGCCTGTCCTCGCCGCGATCCAGGGCGGGGCGATCGGCGCCGGCGTCGACCTCGCGACCGCCTGCGACTGCCGCTACGCGTCCGCCGACGCGTTCTTCGCTGTGCAGGAAACGGCGATCGGCATGACCGCCGATGTCGGAACGTTCCCGCGCCTTTGCCGCGTCATCCCGGAGGGCTGGGCGCGACAAATGGCGTACACGGCCGAACGGTTGCCGGCGTCGAAGGCGAAGGAAATCGGCCTCGTCAACGAGGTCTTCGCGACGCATGAGGCGCTGCTTGACGGCGTTATGGCGATCGCCCGTCAGATCGCCGCGCATTCGCCGCTCGCCGTGACCGGCTGCAAGCGCCTCGCGAATTACGCGCGCGACCATTCGACCGCCGACGCGCTCGACTATGTCGCGGTCTGGAACGCGGCGATGCTGCGCCCCGACGACATCAGGGAAGCCTATGTCGCGAAAACCGAGAAGCGGCCGCCGCGCTTTGACGGTTTGAAACGACTTGAACCCTGAGGCGTCTCAGAATGGCGCAGCGGCCCGGCGCGGACCGCCGGGCCCGTTCTGCGGCGAGACGCCCGGCATTCGCCCCCGCAAGTTAAGCGCGCTTTCACCCTCGCCGGATAAGTGTGGGAGCGCCAGGAGGGCGGCCCATGGTTACCATTTTCGACGTCTACTCGATCTCGCTCTTGCTGATCTCGCTGACGATGTTCGTCATTAGGTACCTGCGCGAAGAGCCGCCGGTGATGCCCTATCTCGTCATCGCCTGCACCTGCGCGGTCGGCAATTATCTCGGCGAGCAAGGCGGCGGCGTCGGCGCCTTGATGCTTCTCGTCGCGGCGTCGTTCCTCTTCCTCGGCTGCCTCTTTTATCCGCATCTGCGCGGCCATCGCCGCGACAAGCCCGATGCGGCGCCGAAGACCTCCTGAAGCGCCGATCGCGACGAAGCTTGCATCCCGATCTCCCTGACGGCGGCGCGCTTGAAACGCGCTGCGACCGTCTTTCGCAGCGCCTCGCGCGGCGCGTCCGGCTTCCTCGCCTTTTCAGGCGTCTCCGAATTGTATACCCCTCATCCTTTGAGTGACGGGCGCGCGATTTCACGCGCCGCAAAACGGAGATGCGACGGCGATGGCTCAGCTGACCCTTCCGAAGAATTCGGTCGTTTCAAAGAAGGGGAAGTCGCACCCCGCGCCGGAGGGCGCCGAAAAGACTCTGACCTTTAGGGTCTACCGCCATGATCCCGCGACCGGCGAGAATCCGCGGCTCGATACTTACGAGATCGACGCCGCCGGAGTCTCGATGGTCCTTGACGGTCTCATCCGGATCAAGAACGACATTGACCCGACGCTTGTCTTCCGCCGCTCCTGCCGCGAAGGCGTTTGCGGCTCGTGTGCGATGAACATCAACGGCGCGAACACGCTCGCCTGCACGATGGGGACGGACGAGTGCCCGGACGGCGTCGCGACAATCTATCCGTTGCCGCACCAGCCGGTGATAAGGGATCTCGTCACCGATCTTTCGAATTTCTTCCGCCAGCACGCCGGGATCGAGCCCTTTCTCAAGGCCGATCCTGCCGGCAGGACCGGCGAATTCCTTCAGTTCCCGGACGAGCGGAGGAAGCTCGACGGGCTTTACGAGTGCATCTTGTGCGCCTGCTGCTCGACGGCCTGTCCTTCTTACTGGTGGAACGGCGACAAGAACGGCGATGAGGAGTATCTGGGACCCGCCGCGCTTCTTCAGGCCTATCGCTGGCTCGCCGACAGCCGCGACGAGGCGGCGAACGAGCGCCTCGACGCACTCGAGGACGAGTTCAAGCTCTATCGCTGCCACACCATCATGAACTGCGCGCAGGTCTGCCCTAAGGGCCTCAACCCGGCGAATGCGATCGCCGAGATCAAGATGATGATGGTGAAC
>JACADX010000387.1 GCA_013389125.1 Parvularculaceae bacterium
CATCGGCGCGAATTGAAACGCTCTCGCAGATCGCAGCCGTGATCTTTCATCAGGACACGACCAAGGCGATTGCGCGCAATGTGGAGCTCCTGACGCTCGCCGAAGGGCCCGCCTTCGACGATGACGAGCGGGTTCTTCTCGCCCACTACGCCCTCGCCGCGCTTTATCACCGGGTGAACGACCCGGAGCGCGCGAATGCGCACTTTTCTGCGATGATTTCACGGGCGCCGGAAGACGACGAAGTCCGTCTTTGGGCCGAACTCGGTTTCCTGAATTCCTGGCTCATGAAGCCTGAGATCGGTCCCGCTGATTTCGACCAGATCGAAGCGCGTCTCCTGGCGCTGCAGCCGTCGCTGGCCGCCTTTCAGCGGAAGCATGCGGATGCGGAGTTCTGGACGACTTATGCTTCGCTGGACTATTTTCGCGGCGGCTTTTCCGGCGATGCGGCGGCCAAGCGAAGCGCCGTAGAGAAGCAGCGCCGCGCCGTCGCCATTGAAGAGAAACTCGCGATCGGGAGGCAGCCAAGCGCCGGGCTCGCCAGAGCCTATATGCGGCTCGGAGCCTTGCAGATCGACAGCCCCGACCGCGAAGCCGGCGTCGAAGCGCTCAAGAACGCGCTGGCGGCGAGCCGCGCCGCGCAGGATCGACAGACGGAAGGGTCCGCGCTTCTCAATCTCGCCTATGCGATGAACGACGCCGCCTCATACGAAGAGGCCTCAGCCTACGCGCAAGACGCCCTCGCGCTCGCACAAGCCGAGCGCAGACCGAACCTCAAGGCCTTAAGCCGACACCTCCTCGCCGACATCGCCGCCGCGTCGAACGGCGTTCAAGCCGAAGCCTGCGATCTTTATCGCGCCGCGATCGCCGACTACGCCGCAACGCCGCTTTCGTCGTCCGGCGTCGTCGCGAGCGCCCGCGAGTCGATGCGAGCGCTCAATTGCGAGGAAGCGGCCTGACCGACTGGTCCGGCGCAAATCCTAAATGCAGTTATCCGTCCCGCGTACTGGGATTGGCCCGGCGACGCCGACGACTTCAATCGTTGTGACGCTATCGTTTACGCAGTGCACCGGATGATCGACGATGGGGTCGTCCCAGACTCCCACCTCGAACCGCAGCTTGATGGTCACCGTAGCCTCGGATTTCAGCTTGTGGTCTGCGTCGCGCCGCGGCGAATGCTCGTTGTGCGAACGCCTTCGATACTGCCTGTGAACCTCCCTTGCGACGGCGTCCCAATCGATCATGCTGCTGACATCCACTTTGGGCATTTGCCCGTACCGCCATTTCAACGCATGTTCGTCGTCGGAATTGTCGAAACTCGGCTCGGCTCCGCCGTGACCATTCGCGGCGCACGCAGGCAAGAGCAGCAAACCGGCCGCCGCCGCGAGCGATCGCACCAATTTCCATTCGAACGTCATCCGTTTCTCCTCCTTGTTTGATTTCAGATCGGTCCGGCGCCGATCCTCACCACCAACGCCGCTCGCGTCCGTAGTCGTAGGCGGCCTCCACGTTGATAAGTCCCGCGCCATATTGGTCTTGTTTCATTCGCTTCTGCCCGACCAATGGCGCAGCAGTCGCCTCAAGCGCCTGCTGAAGCCGCGACGGCAATACGGGACGGCGCGCCGAGCGGCACGCGCTCACGAGCAGGGCAAGGCATCCGCCAAGATAGGATGTCGCCGCGGACGCGCCGCCATGGGGCAGATAGGCGGGCTCCTTCTCCGGAAATTGGTTCGAGCATGAGCAAGCGCCGCGGGCGTATGAACAGACATCCGGCTTGATCAGTCCGTTCTTGCTTGGCGGATCAAAGGGATAGTCTTCGAATGGGCGCTCCGACCATGAAGCAGGCCCCATGCCGCTTTCCGGTATGAGCCTGCCGTCCTGATCCGCTGCGCCGCACGCCATCGCCGAAGATCGGCCGCCGACCAATATTTGAGCCGGGTGGCGCCAAGGCGGGGGGGCGTTCGCCGGCGCCGGAATATTGAATGGAATCGCCAGCGGACTTTTCCGCTTCCGCGCTTCGTCGGCGGACGTCTTGACGCTGCAGGCATGCGGCACGCGCGCCGCCATGATGATCTCGCACGCCCGCCGCCACGCGGCGTATTTCGGACGGAATCCATGGGGGTTTTTTTTCAAATCCGGCGCCCAACTCGCCGACTGGGCGATGACGTCAGCGCCGCGCAGAAGCGCATGCTGGTAGCCGCACCAAGCGGTTGTTTCCGGCAGGCCAATTCCGACCGACATCATCATCGCCCCTGGCGCGAGACCGGTTTTCAAGCCGCTCTTTCCATCTCCGGCGATCAGGCCCGCGCTCAATGTGCCGTGGTACGTGTCGGCGCTGAGATCGTTGCCATCGCACGCACATTCATCGCCATGAGGCGCGCCCCCGCCCGGATCAGGCGACATCCTGTCCGCAAGATCCGGGTGCGAACGGTTCACCTGCGTGTCGACGACAGCGACGATTACGCCCTCGCCGTTTATCCCGCGGCGCCAAAGCGCCTCGGCGCCGATCCTCGAAGCGTTCTGCGGGACCGCCGCGTCAATGTCGCATCGCCCCGCCGATTTCGCGTCCGACGCGATCGCCGGCAAGAACGCCTTGGCGTCCGGGCTGTCGAGCAGTTCCAGCCGCACGACATCCCAACGCCGCTTGACGATGTCGATCATCCGCCTTGTAAGCCGCGCCTGGACAGCATTGTTGATCCAGTAGCTGCGCACCGGCGCGGGCGCGGGCCCGTCCGATCCGGACGCCAGGAATCGCAAAAGGTCCCTGTTGTTGCAGGCGGCAAGGCGCCGAATATTCGCCAAAACCGCTTCGCGATCGAAGAACGCATCCGGGTCGCGCTCGTCAATTTCATGCAGTCGGTCGAGATATTCGCGCGTCGACGCATCGTCGAGCAAAACCAGCGTGTCGAATGTCTTCTTATCAGCATGGTTCCGATCAGTAGCCTCGATCGCCGCACGCAACGATGCGCTGATCTTCTCCGGCAAAGTCCGCTCCCCACGAAGCCGCCGCGCGATCGCAGCGAGTTCATTCCCGCCAAGTCAGTAAGGCGCCTCGCGACGATGATCCGTGACCAAAGTCACATTCCCCCCTACCCCATCGTCGGAATGACGAACTCCGATCCTTGGACGTCTTCCGGCCATTTCGCGGTGACGGTTTTCGTCTTCGTCCAGAACTTGACGCCGTCGGGGCCGTGCTGATTGAGATCGCCGAAAATCGAGCGCTTGAAGCCGCCGAACGTGTGGTAGGAGACGGGAACGGGGATCGGCGCGTTGACGCCGACCATGCCGACGTCGACGGCCTTGACGAATTCGCGCGCCGCGGCGCCGTTTCTCGTGAAGATCGCGACGCCGTTGCCATATTGGTGGTTCGAGGGGAGCGCGACCGCCTCTTTGAAATTCCGGGCGCGGACGATCTGTAAGACGGGGCCGAAGATCTCCTCCTCATAGGATCTGTGCCCCGGCTTGGCGTGATCAAGCAGCGTCCCGCCGAGGAAAAAGCCCCTCTCGTAGCCTTGGAGGCGGAAGCCGCGCCCGTCGACGACCGGCTCCTGCCCTTCCTCGATCGCCATTTTGATGTAGCTCTCGACGCGCCTTTTATGCGCCGCCGTGACAAGCGGGCCCATGTCCGAGTCTTCCGAGAGGGAGGGCCCGATGCGAAGCCCCTCGACGCGCGGGCGCAGCAATCTCACAAGCTCGTCGGCGGTCTTTTCGCCGACCGGCACGGCGACCGGCGTCGCCATGCAGCGCTCGCCCGCCGATCCGTAGGCCGAGCCGATGAGCGCGTTGACGACATTCTCCATGTCGGCGTCCGGAAGGACGATCAGATGGTTCTTCGCCCCGCCGAAGCACTGGACGCGCTTTCCCTGCGCGGCGGCGTTCGCGTAGATATATTGCGCGATGTCGGAGGAGCCGACGAAGGAAATGCCCTTGACGCGCGGGTCCTCGATGAGCGCGTCGACCGCTTCCTTGTCGCCGTTGACGACGTTGAGAACGCCCTCGGGGAGCCCCGCCTCGATCATCAGTTCGGCGAGCCGGAGCGGAACCGACGGGTCCTTCTCCGAAGGCTTCACGATGAAGCTGTTGCCGCAGGCGATTGCGACGCCGAACATCCACATCGGGATCATCGCCGGAAAGTTGAACGGCGTAATCCCGGCGCCGACGCCCAGAGGCTGGCGCATTGAATAGACGTCGATCCCCGGCCCCGCGCCCTCCGTGTACTCGCCCTTCTGGAGGTGCGGGATTCCGCAGGCGAACTCGACCGCCTCAAGCCCGCGCTGGATGTCGCCGCGCGCGTCCGGCAGGATCTTTCCGTGCTCGGACGAGAGCATTCGCGCGAGATTGTCCATGTCTTTGCCCGCGAGGTCGAGGAATTTCATCAGGACGCGCGCGCGGCGCTGCGGATTGGTCGCGGCCCAGGCGGGGAAGGCCCTCTCGGCGGCGTCGACGGCGCGCGCGACTTCCCCGCGCGCGGCGCGCGCGCCCTTC
>JACADX010000298.1 GCA_013389125.1 Parvularculaceae bacterium
GCCATCGGGTGATCCTCTCCTCCGGCGTCGTCCACAACTACCGCTGGGGAGCGCCGCGCAAGCGGGCGCTCCTCGCCATGGAAGAGGCGATGACGAACGCGGCGTAAAAAACGCGGCGCAATCGCAAGGACTTCATCCTTGAGCGACGGAGCGTTGCGCCGATCGCCTCAATCGCTATATATCCGGCGACCTCCGCGCAGGCCTCCGGAAAAGGCGGCCTGCGTTCTCATTTCGTTCCCCACAAATCTCGAGGGAGACGCGCTTGATGTTCATCTCGCCCGCCTATGCGCAGGCCGCCGGCGCCGCCGCGCCAAACCCGCTCTTGCAGCTCCTGCCCTTCGTCCTCGTTTTCATCTTCTTCTATTTCCTCATCATCAGGCCGCAGAACCAAGCGCGCAAGAAGCACCAGGAGATGATCTCGAATGTGAAGCGCGGCGATGTCGTCGTCACGTCGGGCGGGCTTATTGGGAAGATCACGAAGGTGCTTGAAGGCGACGAGGTCATGGTCGAACTTGCAGACAATGTTGTCGTCAAAGTCGTGAAATCGACGCTGAGCGACATTCGCAGCAAGCCGTCTCCTGCCGCCAACGAACAATAGAAAGGACGGAACGGCGCGAACCGCTCCGCGTTTTCGATGCTGCAATACCGACTCTGGCAGAAGATCCTGATCGTCGGATCGGTGATCCTCGCCGCCATTCTCGCGATCCCGAATTTTTTCACGAAGGAAGAAGTCGCCCTTTGGCCCGGCTTCGCGCCGAAAGGCCGGATCGCCCTCGGCCTTGATCTGCAAGGCGGATCCTATCTGCTGCTCGGCGTCGAGACCGAGAAAGTGATTGACGATCGTCTGACGGCGATGCGCCAGGAAATCCAGCGCGCGATGCGCCCGACGGGCGGGCGCGAACGCATCGCGCTTGAAGCCGCGCCGACGCTGAACCCGGCCGCCGATTCAATCACGCTCCGCGTGCGCGATGCGGCGCAGGTCGAGGATGCAGCCAAACGCGTGCGCGATCTGACGCGCGCCCGCGCCGTCATCGGCGCCGGCGTCCGGCCTTATGACATCGCGGTCACGGGCCCGCGCATTGACGTCGTGATGCACCCTGAGGCCAAACGCGCGTTCGGACAGGAGGCGCTTGCGGATTCGATCGAGGTCGTCCGACGGCGGATCGATCCCGCCGGCAACAAGGAGGTGCTGATCCAGCCGCAAGGCGCCGACCGTATCGTCGTGCAAGCGCCGGGCGACAACGATCCCGAGGCCCTGAAGCAGATCATCAACCGCACCGGCCAGCTTTCCTTTCACCGCGTCGACGTATCGGTCTCGCCCGAAGATCAGGCGGCGGGCCTGCTGCCGCCGAACCGGATCGTCATGCCGATCGCGGCGACAGAAGGCGGCGGTGCGCTCGTTCTCTGGGAGGAGCCCGAAGTCACGGGCGACATGGTCGAAAGCGCGTCGGCCGGCCTTAACAGCGACGGCGGCGGATTTCAGATCAATTTCTCCTTCGACAGCCGCGGCGCGCGCCGCTTCGCCGATTATACGCGCGAACATATCGGCGAGCTCTTTGCGATCGTTCTCGACAACGAGGTCATCTCCTACCCGCGCATCCAATCGGCGATCACCGGGGGAGGGGGACGCATCACCGGCAACTTCTCGCCAGAAGAGGCGAACCGCATTGCGACGCTTATCCGGTCGGGCGCGCTTCCCGCGCCATTGACGACCCTTGATCAGCGCACCGTTGGTCCCGATCTCGGCGCCGACTCGATCCGCGCCGGCGGCATAGCGTCGATCATTGCGTTCGGCCTCGTAGTTCTTTTCATGATCGTGACTTACGGCCGTTTCGGCCTCTATGCGAACATTGCGCTCATCGCGAACCTCATCCTCCTCTTCGGGGTCCTCTCGATCCTTGGTTCAACGCTGACCCTTCCCGGCATTGCCGGCATCGTCCTTACCATCGGCATGGCGGTCGACGCGAACGTTCTTATCTACGAGCGCATCCGCGAGGAGATCACCGGCGGCAAGACGCCGATCCAGGCGACGGAGCTCGGCTTTTCAAAGGCGTTTAGCGCCATCGCCGACTCGAATATCACGACCTTGCTCGCCGCCTGGATCATGCTGATGCTCGGCGCGGGGCCAGTCCGCGGTTTCGCGCTGACGCTCGCAGTCGGCGTCGTCACGTCGGTTTTCTCCGCGATCGTCATTACGCGGCTCATCGCCGGACAGTACCTGCTGTCAAAGCGGCCGAAGACGATCACGCTCTAGGAATTCGCGCCATGAAGCTTCTAAAGCTCATTCCCGACGATACGAACTTCCCCTTCACCAAATACCGCTGGCATGCGCTCGTCGTCACGCTCGCCGCGTTCTTCGGCTCGCTCTTCGCGATCTTCGCAGCGCCCGGACTCAATTTCGGCGTCGATTTCCGGGGCGGCATCACGATTGAAGCGCACGATACGGCGCCGATCGATCTATCGACGGTGCGTCAGGCGGTCGGCGCGCTGAACCTTGGCGCGTTCAAGGTCCAGGAGTTCGGCGCGCCCACCCAGATCGTCGTCGCGCTTGAGGCGACGCCCGTCGAAGGACAGGCGGCCGACGCCGGCCAACAAGAGATCGCCACGCGCGTCAGGGAAGCGATCATAGCGGCGCTCGGCGACGATGTGAAATTCGAGCGCCAAGAGGTCGTCGGGCCGACCGTCTCGGGAGAACTCACGCAGCGCGGCTTCCTGGCCGTCGGGCTCGCGACGACGATGATGCTCGCCTATATCTGGTTTCGCTTCCAGCTGCAGTGGGGCGCGGGCGCTGTTCTCGGCGTCATCCATGACACGGTCATCACCGTCGGCCTTATCGCGCTCTTCCAGTTCACCTTCGACCTCAATGTCGTCGCCGCAATTCTGACGGTCATCGGCTATTCGGTGAACGATACTGTTGTTGTTTACGACCGCATTCGCGAGAACCTCCGCAAGTACAAGAAAATGCCGCTCGCCGAACTCATCGACCTGTCACTCAACGAGACCCTGACGCGAACGGTTGTCACCGGCGGCACTTCGATCCTCGCCCTCGCGGCGCTCGTCGCATTCGGGGGCGAAGTCCTTCGCGGCTTTTGCTTCGCGATCATGTTCGGCATCATTGTTGGCACCTATTCGTCGCTCTTTGTTGCGGCGCCGTTCCTGCTGCTGACCGGGGTTAAGCGCGACTGGGCGAAGGTCAAAGGCGCCGCGCCGGCGCAGGCCTGAACCTGTCCGCGATACGAGGGGCGGTGCGGAAATAGCACGCCGGCTGGACCTTCGACGGCCCTAGGCCGCAACCGGTTGACTTTGCCATTGGGGACCATAAAGTCGCCTCGAACCGCGAAAAATCGCGGAACGACAAGATAAGACTGAGGGCTATCAAAGACCGGCGCCTGCGATGTCGCTCGAGAATGGGCAGACAGCAGGGGCTATTCCATGAAGAACGACATTGCGGCGCCGCGGAGGCTTGCGGCTTTCCGTCGGGCGCTGGCGGCCGGCGCGTCGGTTGCGGCGATCGGACTTGCGAGCCTGGCGCTGGCGCAGGACGACGACGTCGACCAGATCCCGACCAGCGGCGCGGAAGATCAGGCGGGCGGGGCGCCTGACGAGATCGTCGTCACCGGCTCTCGCATTCCAAGGAAAGAATTCTCAAGCGCGGCGCCCGTTCAGGTCGTGCAAGGCGATATCGCGCGGGAGTCGGGACTTCTCGATATCGACGAGATCTTGCAGACGTCGCCTCAAGCGACCGGCTTTCAGATCGACCAGTCCTTTGCACCTTTCGTTCTCGACAACGGGCCCGGCGCGACGCAGGTCGCGTTCCGCGGTCTTGACCCGGAGCGCACGCTCGTTCTCATCAACGGGCGACGCATGGCCCCGGCAGGGGTCGGCGGGGCGCCGACGACGCCCGACTTGACGCTGATCCCGACGATTCTCATCGAGCGCATTGAGAACCTCTTCGACGGGGCCTCATCCGTTTACGGATCGGACGCGATCGCCGGCGTCTCGAACGTCATTCTTCGGCGCGACTTCGACGGCTTCCAGATCGACGCCGACGCGGCGCTGCCGCTTCAGGGCGGCGGCGAGCAGTACACGGTCGCCGCGTCCTGGGGCATTACCGGCGATAACGGCTTCATCGGTTTCGGCGCGGAGTACCAGACGAACAATCGCGTCGCCCGCCGCCAGCGCGACTATCTCGGCCGTTGCGAGCAGGAGCTTTATGTCGACGAGAACGGCGAAATCCTCAATCAGGACATCGACTACAATCCGGGCGTGACAATCAATGAGTGCGTGCAGTTTCCGCTGACGAACCGCATCTTCATTCCGCTCGGCTTCGGCTCGGTCTATTACACGCCCGGAACGTCGAATGTCGGCATTCCGAACTTCTCGGAAACGCAGCTCGGGGGGACGTTCGACTTCGACGGCGACGGCCTGCAGGACGTCGACTTCAAGGACCCGTTCTACGCTTACGACGCCAGCGAAACCGCGCAGAACGGCGATTTCCTGCCGTCGAACCAAACGTTCTCGATCTACGCCTACGGCGAATATGAAACCGGAAAAGCCGGCAACATCACGCCGTTCTTCGAGGCGATGTATTCAAACCGCCAGACGCAGCAATACACGCCCGGCGCGCAATTCTTCAATAACGTCCCGGCGACCAACCCATACAATCCCTGCAACATCGACCTCGCCGACAACGGAACGCCCGGCGATCCGTCGGACGACTATCCGATCAATCCGAACGGCGTGAACTGCCTTGCGATTTTCGGCGTCAACTTCGGTTCGATCGGCGACATTCAGCCGATCCTCAACATCAACGGCGACCGGGACGCGCGCGACGTTGAGGTTTCGCAGTTCCGCTTCGTCGGCGGCCTTAAGGGCGAACTGCCCTGGCTTGACGGCGTTCTCGGATTTGAAGGGTTCACCTGGGAGGGCTCCGCGAGCTATTCCCGTTCGACAGGCACGGACGTCTTCCAGGGCATCGACCAGGATCGCCTCGAACTCTCGCTCAACACCTCGGTCCGAAATCCCGACGGGAGCGTCACCTGCGGCGGAGCGGTTCCGCAGACCGTGCCTTGCGTCCCGGTCAATCTTTTCGCGCCCAATCTCTATGTCGAGGGCGGCGGGTTCTTGACGCCGGAAGAGGCGGCGTATCTCTTCGTGCCGGCGGATTTCACTACAACCGTCGAGCAGACGCTCGCGCAGGTGTTCGTCGTCGGCGATATCGCCAAGCTACCGTGGAACGACAATCCGCTATCGATCGTGCTCGGCGGCGAGTGGCGGGAAGACGCGATTGATTCGCGGCCGTCGGCGATCGTGCGCGACGGGCGGCTCCACAACCGCGCCTCGGATCGGGGCGCGACCGGCAAGCGTGATCTTTATGAGTTCTTCACCGAACTGAATGCGGACATCCTCTCCGACATGCCGGGCGTCGAGCTCTTGAACGTCAACGCAGCGGCGCGGTGGACGGAAGAGAGCAATTACGGTTCGGCTTGGACCTATAGCCTTAAAGGCATTTACAAACCGATCGACTGGCTCACCTTCCGCGGGACTTACGGAACGTCGTTCCGTGCGCCGAACGCGCGCGAGCAGTTTTTGCTCGGCGGCACAGGCTTCAACAACATCACGGACCCCTGCATCGTGCCGCTCGCGGCGCGCATTCCAAGCGGCAATCCGGCGGTCCCGCCGACCTATGACGCGACGCAGGACGCAAGATCGGCGTTCACCATCTCGCAATGCCAGGCGCAGGGCGTCGATCCGTTCAGCCTCGGCATCACCACGGCGCCGGAAGTCAATCCGATCCAGAACGTTGAGATTTTGACTGGCGGCTCGGATCAGCTCGAAGATGAGGAATCGCGCGCCTACACGGCGGGCATCGTCGTCGATCAGCCCTGGACCGATGCCTTCGGCCTCACCGTTTCAGCGACTTACTACGACGTGCTGGTGAAGGATTCGGTCGAAGAGCCAGGCCTCAGCGATGTTCTCGACAATTGTTACGAAATCCAGTCGGGCGCCTCGGACGGATTCTGCACGCGCGTCACGCGCGACATGGACGGATTCATCTCGCTTCTTGACACGAGCTTTATCAATATCGGCCGCCTCACGTCGCGGGGCGTCGACTACAATCTTCTCTTGACGAAGGAGTTTGAAGCGGGCGGCAGGCCGTTCGACTTGTCGATCGACGTCCGGCTTTCCCAGCTTCTTGAACAGGAGTTCGAGGTCCTCGGGGCTGTCGACGACAACAAGGGGGAAACCGAGGCGCCGACCTGGCGCGGCAACGCGAATCTGCTCCTGAGCACCGGCGACTACCGAATGAACTGGTTCACGCGGTGGATCGGCAAGGGCGCCGAGGACGAACCCGGCCTCGGATTCGATCTTGCGTGTCCGGATCCGGCCGTTCGTCCGAACGCGACGGGCGTGACCTGCCAGCCGGTCTACTTCACCGGCAATTACTTCGTGCACAACGTCTCGCTGACCTGGGCGCCCGGCGACTGGGTGTTCACCGCCGGCCTCCGCAACGTGTTTGATCGCGGACCCGAACTCGTCGATGCGGACGGCGTATTGACTTCGGTCTACAACGTCCCCGTCGGCGTCGGCTATGAACTCCACGGCCGAACCGCCTTCATGTCGGCCCGCATGGCCTTCTAGAACGGCGTGCGGTGAAGTGTGCGCGGTTCAGCGCGAAAACGCCGCGACAAGCAATGACTAGAGCAAGCGCCCCGATTCCGAATCATGGCGCGAAGCTCTAGCGCCCTGCGAGGGCTTACGCTGGACAGCCGGGGTCATCCGACCCCGCCTCTTTCACGCGCGGAAGGCGGCGCATCGCTCATGGCCGACAAAGGCTTTGATTGGCGAATTCCCAGTTGATCACGTGATTGATGAAGGCGGCGATATGCTTCGCGCGGCCGTTGCGCGCGTCGAGAGAATAGGCGTGCTCCCAGACGTCCATGCACCGGAGCGGAGCGGCATCTTCGTCCGTAAGCGGTGTTTCGGCGTCGGACGTCTTGCGGATTTCGAGCCGGCCTCCGACAGCCACGAACCACGCCCAGCCCGAGCCGAACGGCGATTCGCAGGCCTTGGCGAATACGGCGCAAAACGATTAATTGCCGCCGAAAGCGCAAGCGATCGTCGTCACGATGTCGCCGCATCTTGTTTGCCTTGATAATGGCGATGCATCTCCGCGGAAATGTGCGGGGCAGGCGCGTCAATGCGATAGGGCGGATCCGGAAATTCGACTGGCGACCTGCGCCCCTTTGACCGACGGCGCTGTAGCCGCTAGGAGCGGCGGGCTATTGTTGGACAGATTACCGCTTGCAGGGTTCCAGAAGCGATGAATACTGCGTCGACCTCGTCGCGAAGGGCGATGAGGATTTTCATCTCACGCTGCCGTACGCGCCCGCGAGGGAGCGCGCGCGTCTCGCGGCTCTTTTCGCCCTTCAGGTCGAGCTCCGCCGCATTCCGGACGCGGTCAGCGAACCGCCGCTCGGCGAGATCCGTCTTCACTGGTGGCGCGAGGCGCTCGACGAAATCGTCGCCGGCAATCGTCCCCGCGCGCATCCGGTCGTCGAAGCGCTCGCCGCCGCGGACGCTGTCGACGTCTTCTCGCGCGAGCTCCTAGAGCGCCTCATCGACGCCAGGGCGCGGGTTCTTTATGCGCCGCGGTATGGCGGGCTGCCGGAACTCGCGGCGTTCCTTGCAGAGGCGGAAGCGCCGATGGCGTCGCTCGCTCTCGGGCGCGGCGGGCTTGAAGACGCCGCCAATGCTTACGCGCTCGCGCGCTTTGCGCCCCTCATGGCTCCGCTGCTTGCTGGCGAGGCGGCGAACGAAGCGTTGCGACGGGGCAGGGCGGTCCGGGCGACGTTGAAGACTCTGTCTGCAGAGGATGCGGGACGGGTCGCTTTTCTGTTCTTGACGCTCGGATACGCTGCGCGGAGCGCAAGGCCGTGGACCATCGTCAAGCGGTTAACCATGCTTCGGGGGATGATGACCGGCGACTGCTGAAGGCGAGGCGCAAATTTTTGCGCATGACGGCGACGGAAGTCCCAGCTCTCAAACGTTATGGCTTAGCAACCCGACGGAAGTCGGCGCACGGAATTCATTGGTCGAATGGCGAAGCGGATGGAGAATTTTTGGAGAGCGCACGGCGCACGCGCGCGCGTGAAAGCGCGTTTGGCGCGCGCGGTTATGGTTAACGCAACGGCGCATACGGCGCCGAAATTCGTAACGATCGGCGCAGCTCTTGACATCGTGACAGCGCGGATGCGTCGAACGGGCCGACAAACAGCTGAAAGACGCGCCGATCTCCGGCGCACGGGAAGCGCCGCGCATGGCGTTCTTGCGTCCAATTGTCGGCGCCGCTTTCAGCGTCCCTTCATCGTGCTGCGGCACAGTAAACCTGAGGATTTTCGCCAAATTGCGCAAAGCCGAGGGGACGCGCCGCAGATGCCGCTCAAGACATACGCAAAGACCGCAGAGCTGGGGTTTTCTACCGAAACAATCGATCCGACGCGCGCGGCGTCCGGGGCCCAGCGCTGGCGGCGCGCGCTTTCGGAAAGTCTCGGCCAGGATCCTGGCGCCGCGCTCGACGAGCCCCGGCGAATGCTCGCGATGCTGAAGATATTCGGCTCGACGCGGCGCCTCGCCGATCTCTGCTTTAAATACCCCGTCTTCGCCGGCCAGGCGTTCCTCGAGGGGCCGAGCCAGGTGCTCGCTGAGGCGGCGCGCGACCTAACGGCGCTCAACGGCGGTCTCGGCGGCCCCGACGCGCTTCATAACGCGCTCGCGCCGATCAAGAACCGCGCCGATATCGCCTTGGCGGTCGCTGAAATTTCCGGGCATTGGACTTCGGCTGAGGCGACAGCGGCGCGCACGGATCTCGCCGAGCGGATCGTTGAGACGGCGCTTGCCTGGCTTGTGCGCGGCGCCGTCAGTCGCGGCGAATTGCCGATGACGCTTGATGAAGGGGCCCTGCGGGGCGTCTTCGCGCTCGCGGGCGGTGACTTCGCGCATGAAGACCTTGCGCCTTACGGGCCGCTCGACGTCGTCGTCGTTTTCAATCCGGCCGCCTTCGAGGCTTCGGCGGCGCGCGCGGCCGAACGCGCTTTTGTTAGAATCGGCGCCGAATTCCGCGAAGCCTTCGAAGGAAAGCCCGGCGACTATCCGCTTTACGCCGTCCGGACGCCGTTCGGGAATGGCGTCAATGGCGCGGGGTTCGCGGACTCCGTCCTTCGCGTGACGGCGACGCTCGGAAATCCGCAGCAGAATCCGGCGAAGCGATGGATCGCGGCTTCCCGCGTCGTAGCCGGCGACCGTCGTTGCGGCGGAGAGTTCCTCGAGAGCGTTGAAGAGATCGTCTGGGGCAAGGGGGAGCTGCTCGGCGAGAATGGACGGGCGGAACTCGTCAAGCCGACCGATGATCCGCGTCACCCGTTCCGCGGGGCGGCGAACCTCCTCCGATGGAGCCTTGGCCGCTCGCGGCCGGTCTTCCGGATCGCCTCGGCGCGCGAAGCGTTCAAGACCGCGGCGGAGACGGGCGCGATCGCGCCGGATATTGCCGCGCGGCTTTCCGTCGGCGCTGAGTTCGCGCAGAGCCTTGTTTCGCGCGCGCAGATCATGAAAGGCGCCGCGGCGTTCGGCGCGCTCGCCGCGGACGAGGAGGACGCGCTCGCGTCTTTGTGCGGCTATTCGGACTACGCCGCGCTCGCCGCGGCCCGCGACGGCGCTATCGCGGATGCGCGCAACGCGCTGACGCGCCTTCTCGAAGGACCGCGCGCCGACTTCGCGCGGTTTCGTTCCGGAGAGCGCAATCCAGACGACGTCGACAAGCTCGAGGATCTCGGCTTTCGCAACGGCGCCAATCTGTCGAACGTGGTCGACGGCTGGGCGGAGCTGTGCGCCGCGGGCGGCGAGGCCAGGTTCTCTGAAATCGCGCCGGGTCTCCTGACCGCGTTCGGCGAGTCGCAGCATCCTGACGAAGCGGTCCGCCTTTTCGACCGGATCTTGAGGGCTGAGGACGGCTGCGTCCGGAAAGTGCACGCTAGCACGCGCGCCGGCGTTAGCGACGGCCTCATCGACGCGCTCGGCTGCTTTGGCGCGGCGATCGAGCCGCTCGTCGAACGCCGAGAAACTTGCGCCGCTCTCTTTGAGCCGCGCGGCGCCGAAACGCCGAAGAACGGCAAGGAATGGCTCGCGCGACACGCGCCCCCGAAAGACAAGGCCGGCGCGTCCGGCATCGCCGGCTGGCGGCGCGAGCAAATCGCCCGCATCGCGCTTTGTTCGGCGTCGGGCGACATGACGTTCGACGCCGCGGCCTCGGCGCTCGGCGCCGTCCATCTCGCGGCGATGCAAAGGCTCTTCGATGCGGCCGTCCGCGAGATCGACGCCGGCGCTGAAGTCGCGCTCCACGTCTTTGACGGCCCCGCGCGCGGCATACCGGGCTATGGCACGCCGCTCGGCTTCATCTCCTTGAGAGCCGGCGAAACCGCCGAAGCGATCGCGCGCTGTTTTGTCGATTCGCTGGACGCGCTTGGCGAAGGCGTGTTTGCGGCGGCGCCCGACGTCTCGCACCGGCCGGGCGGCATCGCCGGCGCGCTCGCGCCGGAGCCGGCGCAGATCAAGAGCTATATTCAGTCGGAAGCGGTCGCGCAGGATCAGATCCTCCTCGCGCGCGCGCGCGTCATCGCCGGCTCTGAAAAGGCCCAGAACGCCGCACAGGCGACGCTGCGCGGCGCCGTCGCCAATCCGAAGCGAGCCGAAATTCTCCTTCGCGACCTCGATCGCGCGCGCGCTCAGCGGCTGCGTCGCGATCGCGCCGGATCGCCATGGGACATTGAACAGTCTGAGGGCGGATTATTTGACGTCGAACTGATTATCTCGACGCTCATCTATCGACACGCTGGGGCGCAGCCGGCGCTTCAGACCGGCGCGCCGGCGGATGCACTTGATCACATGGCGCGAGCCGGGATCATCACGGTCGAAGTCGCCGAAACGCTGAAAGGCGCCAGGGCCTTCTGGACTCGCCTTGCGACAGCGCGCGCACTGGCGCGTTGGAGCGATCCGCAGCGTGAACCGGTGCGCCCGCGCTTTGCAAAGCTTCTCGCCAAGGCGGCGGAGGTCGACAGCTTTGCGCAGGTGCGCCCGATCATGCGCGGCTACGCGGAAGAGGTTTCGCGCCTTTACGCGCAACTCGTGCTCGGACGTCCGTCAATCGGTCTTGCCGCCAACGCCTGACCGCCCGGAGTAGGCGAGCGCGTAGACCCTCAAGGCCGAGGCAAGGCTCGCAGGCGGCGATTGCTTCGTTCGCGCCTGGTCGATCTCGGCGACGAGGGCCGGAAGCGTCAGGCCGCGCGACCGCGCGACGCCTTTGAGCGCGGCCCAGAACTCCGGTTCGAGCAGGATGCTCGTCCGGTGGCCTTTGATGGAGATCGATCGCTTGCGCACGCCGGCGCTGGCCTAGCAGACGCCGCGCGCTGCGAGAACCGGCGCCCTCGGCTCAGCCGCGGGTCCAGTTATCAAGGCCGTGCGCCTTGATCTTCTGGGTCGCCATATTGATCCCGTCGATGATGCCGGCCATGTGCGATACCGCCTCCGCATCGCATTGCGCGAGTTCGGCGCCGAGCGACTTGTAAAGCGCCTCGATATCGATGCCGTGCGCGAAGAGGAACTGCGCCAGAACGAGACGCGTCTGGCTCGGCGATTTGGTATCGGCCATGGTTAACACCCCAATTGGACCCTACTGACAGCAGACAGCGGCGGACGATGCCCGCCGGGACTGCGCCTTGTCCAGCAAGAACTGGTCCAACCCTGGCGGGAAACGGACTGAGTTTGGGACGGACGGCGGATGCGGCAGCTCGCGCCCTGGTTCGTCGCAGGCCCCACTCTCCCGCTTCCCGTATTTCCGTATGGCGGCGCGGCGCCATAGACTCATTAACGGCGATCCGGGCGTGTTGACGGTTCCCGCCGCTGGAACGATGCTTGGGGGCTGGCGCGATCGGCTGCGGTCGGCTTTAGCGAAAGGTTGCCGACGCATGACGCCGAAGCCGAAACAGCTGGGGCTGATGATGTGCACGGCGCTTGTCGTCGGCAACATGATCGGGTCCGGCATCTTTCTCCTGCCGGCGACACTTGCGCCTTACGGCTGGAATTCGATTTTCGGTTGGCTGCTGACAATCGTCGGCGGGTTGCTGCTGGCCGTGGTCTTCGCAACGCTGGCGCGGAATTTTCCTCGCGCGGGAGGCCCCTATGCGTTCACGCAGGAGGCGTTCGGCCCGGCAGCCGGATTCCTCGTCGCCTGGACCTACTGGGTTTCGATCTGGGTCGGCAACGCCGCGATCGCCACCGGCTCCGTCAGCTATTTGAGCGTCTTTTTCCCATCGCTCGCGACGACGACCGGCCTTCACGCGGGCGTCACGGTGGCGATCATCTGGGCGCTGACGCTGGTCAATATCCGCGGGGCGTTCCTTGCAGGCGGCGTGCAGCTCGTGAC
>JACADX010000374.1 GCA_013389125.1 Parvularculaceae bacterium
ATCACGAGAAGTCCGAGGAACGCCGCATCAAGACGGCCCGCTTCGCCAAGCTCCAGGACGACATCGCGGCCCTCGCGGGCGACGTCCCGAAAGGCGCGGCGCGCCGCGTCAAGATCTAGCGCCGTCAGATCGCCGTCGAACGAAACGACCGTCCTTTCGGAATTTCGCGCGACGGACGCGGTCGCCCGCCTGCCCTTTGCCGGACCGCCCTTCGCCATGAGCGCCGGGACGAGCCTTTCAGCGCAGATCGCCGCCAGGGAAACCGCATCGCTCCAATAGCGCCGCCAGAGCGCCGGTTCCTCCTTGATCCGCCACGCCCATTCGAGGTTGAGACGGCGCACCCAAAGCGGCGCGCGCGCGATCGTGCCGGCGGTGAAATCGATCACCGCGCCAAGATGCGACACCACCGGCGCCGTAAGGCGCCGCCGGTTGCGGCTGATCCATTCCTGGCCTTTCGCCGCGCCAAGCGCCACGAGGACGAAATCGGCGTTCGCCGCGTTGATGCGGTCGATGGTCTCGTCGGCGCTCATAGAGGCGACATCCCCGGCGCCCGGATCGAAGAACCCCGCCGCTTCGACGCCGCGCCCTTCGGCGTCAATCGCCGCGGCGGCGGCCTTGGCCGCGCCCGGTCGGCCGCCAAAGAAAAACACCCTGAGGCGGCGGCCTGGAAATCCGGCGCGCCGGCGCAAGGCGTCGAAGACGTCTGACCCTGCGCACCGCTCCCGCATCGGCGCGCCGAGGAGCCGTCCGATGGCGACCAGCGGGGCGCCGTCAACGAGACTCAAATCCGCGTCGATCATCTGCCGGCGCGCGTCTTCGTGACGCAGCGCGCGGACCAGGAAATTCACGTTCGGCGTGATGAACGACAGCGGCGTCCGGTCGCGAACGGCGCGGTCGACGGCTTCTACGGCCTGCGGAGCCGTCGCAAGATCGATCGGCAAGCCGAGAACGGACCAGACATTGCGATCAAAATCATCGCGGTCGAACGGCCGCGACGGCGCCGGCGTCAGGCTGGCCGCCGCGCCTTTCGAACCCCCCGGCTCGCTCACCTGTTTCCCGGCGATCATCTCAACAAGAACCCACAGAACAGAAGCGTCGATAGTTCCAGATTGAAACGGCGACACGAACGAGTTGTTCACCCTAAAGACGGCGCAACCATGAGCAAAGTCTGCGCCACCTGCCGCACTGCACAATCTCAAAACCGGATCGCCGCGACCGCGATTGACCGGGCCTTGCCCGATGAGCGCCGCAATGCTGACTCGGAGGCGCTGAAAGGGTTCATGCGCGCTCGCCCAAAAGGGGAAAATTCAGCGAAGATGCTGAAAATTAACCAAAAAAACGAATTTATTTGGATTAACGAATGTTTAGGGAATTGACTTGCGCCTCAGTTGCCGCGATTGTGCCAAAGCCTGCGGCGCCAGTTTTGCGTCAGTGGGCGCAGTGGTTGTTTACAGTTCAGTAACCTTGGGGGTCTTTGGACCATGAAAAGAATAGCAGCGGCCTTCATAGCGGCGATCTCCGTCAGCTTCGCGGCTGGCTCAGTTTCAGCGACAGTCATCGACTTCGCAGACGAGGCGCTGAATGGCGGCGAGCGCGGTCTTGCGGATGGCGCCGTCCTCAACACGGTCGCGCTTGGCGGCCTCAATCTGCAGTTTGACGGCGGCGTCGGCGGCGCGGCCTCGGACTTCGCCTATTTTAACGGGGCGGCGAACGGCCGGATGCCGGGCCTTGGCACCTGCACCGCGCTCAACAAGGCCGGCAAGTGCAGCCCGGGCAGCGACGACAACATCACGGTCAATGAATTCGTGCGCGTCACGTTCCTCGACGGCGCGTTCAATGTCAGGAACCTTTCCTTCAACGGCCAGAACGCGTCGCTCGACGGCTCGTCCGGACTCCTCAAGATCACGACCGGCCTTGGCGCGGTCGTTTCCTCGATCATCATGTCGTTCGCCGAAGCGAACGTGTTTGATTTCGGGCTTGTCGACTGGATCCAGTTCGACTTCGTCGACACCGAGTTCGTCGTCGCGTCGATTTCGGACGTTCCTGTTCCGGGCGCGCTTCCGCTGCTCCTGTCCGGTCTTGCCGGGCTCGGCTTTGCGGCGAGCCGTCGCAAAAAGGCCTAGGCCCAAGATCCTAAAGACCCCTTCGAAGCCGGCTTCCCGATCGGGCGGCCGGTTTCTTTTTTGTTTGAGACGCCGCAACCTTGACCCAAGGCGGCGGGTTCCAGGAAGTTCTGGCGGCGGCGCCCGACTTGCAGTTAGAAGCAGTTGACGCGGGCGGCCCCGCCGCCGCGTCGCGTCGGCGATGAGGCAGTGATGAATGACGAATTCGCGCTTGAGGACGTTCTGATCGTCTTGCGCCGCCGCCTGATCTACTTCCTGGCGCCGCTCCTCGTCATTATCCCCGTCGGCCTCGTCGCGATCATGCTGCTGCCGCCGATGTACGTGGCGGAGGGCAAGATCCTCGTCGAATCGCAGGTGATCCCCGAAGAGCTCATCAAGTCGACGGTCAATACCTACGCCGAGCAGCGAATCCAGCAGATCAGCCAGCGCGTCCTGACCCGCAACCGGCTTCTCGAAATCGCCGACAAATACAGCCTGTTTCCGGGCGACAGCGGGCTGTCCGAAAGCGAACGCGTCGAATTGATGCGCGAGCGCTTCGACATCGACCTCATTTCCGCTTCGTCAAGTCAGAACCGCCGGCGCACGCGGGACGACAACACGATCGCCTTCATGATCGGCTTTAAGGATCGCTCGCCGGAAAAGGCGTTCCAGGTCGCCAATGAGCTGATGACATTGTTCCTCAGCGAGGATGTCCGGGCGAGAACGCAAGCCGCCGAAACCGCGACGGAATTTTTCACGACCGAATCGCGCCGGCTTGCCGAGGCGATCGATCAGGTTGAAGACCGCATCGCGGACTACAAGGCGCAGAACGCCGACGCGCTGCCGGAAAATCTCGATATTCATCGTCAGTCGCTCATCCGCTCGCAAGAAGAGCTGACCCGCGTCCAGTCCTCGATCACGATGGCGGAAGAAGAGCTCTCCTCCCTGCAGACCCAGATCGCGACCTATCTCGCCAGCGCCGGCGGGGCCGAATTGGCCGCCACTGTCAGTCCGAAGCTGGCGTCGCAAGGCGTCGGCGCGTTGAAGATTGGCGACCAGATGGTTGGTTTCCATCCGATCAAGGATGACGCTGCGGGCGCCGTCGCCGTCATATCGATGTCGCCCAAGACCTTGTTTTGGACTTGGGTCACAGTGCTTGCCTGCAATGCATTGG
>JACADX010000299.1 GCA_013389125.1 Parvularculaceae bacterium
CAATAACGCTGCGCCGGCTCGTCATAGCGCGGCAGGTTCTCGGCGATCGGAATTGACGGGTCCTTAAGTATGAGGTGCGGCGGCTGATTTTCCTCGTGATTGACCCCCGAGAATGAAACATTGGTCAGGCGGTCGAATGTGAGAACGCCGTCGGGCCGCGGATAGTCGATCTTCCGGTGTTTGGCCGCAGGCTCCGTCGCCGCCGCGTCGCTTTTTCCGTGCTTCAAGGTGCCGAAGAAGGAAAAGCCCGGGATGAGCGTATTGGTCCAAAGGTCGAGCCCCGAAAGCCCGATGCCGCCAAGGAGGGTCCCGAATTTCGACCAGAGGGGCTTGGCGTTGCGCGCCTTGAAGAGCTCCCGCCGCACGGAGGACGCCTGATAGGCGGCCTCGTAGCGGTCGAGAACGTCTCCCGAGCGCCCTTCGACGATCGCGTCGAACGCGGCCTCGGCGGCCATCAGCCCCGTCAGCATCGCGTTGTGATTGCCTTTGATGCGCGGCACGTTGACGAAGCCGGCCGCGCAGCCGATGAGGGCGCCGCCCGGAAAGGCGAGCTTTGGTACCGACTGATAGCCGCCCTCGGTGATCGCGCGCGCGCCGTAGGCGAGACGCCTTCCGCCCTCGAGCAGCGCGGCGATCTCGGGATGCGTCTTGAATTTCTGGAACTCCGCATACGGATAAAGGTGCGGGTTCCTGTAATTGAGATGCACGACGAACCCGAGGGCGATCGTATTGTCGTCGTAATGATAAAGGAACGACCCGCCGCCCGCGTCGTTCGCCAGGGGCCAGCCGAAGGTGTGCTGGATGTGGCCGGGGCGGGCGTTTTCCGGGCGTATCTCCCAGATCTCCTTGAGGCCGATGCCGAATTTCTGCGGATCGCGGCCGGCGTCGAGGCGATAGCGCCCGATTAGCGACTTGGCGAGCGAGCCGCGCGCGCCCTCCGCGATGAGGACGTATTTCCCGCAAAGCTCCAACCCGGGCTGATAATGCTCCGTCGGCTGACCATCCCTGCCGATTCCGACCTCGCCGACTACGACGCCCAGGAGGGAGCCGTCCTCGCGAAAGACCGGCTTTGAAGCCGCCATTCCGGGATAAATTTCAACGCCGAGGCCTTCGGCTTCGCGCCCGAGCCAACGGCACAGATTGCCCATCGAGACGACGTAGGCGCCGTGGTTCTTCACCATCGGCGGCAGCGCGAAAGCCGGCAGCGCAAGCGACCCCGAAGGGCCGAGGATCTTGAAGCTTTCGGACGTCACCTCGACCGTAACGGGCGCATCCTTTTCCCGCCAATCCGGAATGAGCGCGTCAAGCCCTGAGGGATCAAGGACGGCGCCGGAGAGAATATGCGCGCCGATTTCCGATCCCTTCTCGACGAGGACGACCGAAAGCTCGCGCCCGTCTTCGGCGGCGCGCTGCTTGAGGCGAATCGCGGCGGAGAGGCCGGCGGGACCCGCGCCGACGATGACGACGTCGAATTCCATTCTCTCGCGTTCATGCGCGGCGTCGGCCATTCGGAAGCCCTTCCCGTTTCGCCGCCCGAGATAGCGGCGGCGTTTGCTTTTGGCAAAAATCGCCGGCAAACGCCAATTGGCGCGTCAGCGCCGAAGCGAAACCGAACGAAGCGGGGGGCGACAGCTTGATGACGCCGCACTTTTTTGTCGCGCTTTGCGGCGCGTTCACGCTCGGACTTCTTTATGCGGAGCACAAGGAAAGCGCCGCCCTGAAGCAGGTCTTCAAGCCGGCGGCGTCGCTTGCGTTCATTCTGGCGGGGATCGCGGCCGGCGGGCTCGAAACGCCGTTCGGCCGCTTGATCCTCACGGGCCTCGTCCTCTGCGCGCTCGGCGACGTGCTGCTCATCCCGCGCGCGCCCCGGTTCTTTCTCGCCGGCATGGGCGCCTTCGCCGCCGGCCATGGCGCCTATATCGCCGCCTTCGCGGTCGGCGGCGTAGCGATGTCTCCAGCGGTCCTGCTCGCGACAGCGGCCGCCGGCGTCTTTTCCGCCGGTCTTGTCATCTGGCTCTGGCGCGATCTCGGCAGGTTTCAGGCGCCCGTCATCGCCTATGCCGCGGTCATCAGCGCCATGGTCGCGTCGGCCGCCGCGCATTTTGCTGCGGCGCCCTCGCGCGAGGCCGCACAGCTTTTCCTCGCCGCCGCGGGCTTTGCCGTCTCCGATTTTTCCGTCGCCCGCGACCAGTTCCGCAAACGGTCCTTTTTCAACCGGCTCTGGGGCCTGCCGCTTTATTACGCCGCGCAGTGCCTGTTCGGGCTCAGCGTTTGACCCGCAGGGAAAGGCGTGGTGCAAATCGGTCATGCGGAATGGAACCGACGCCGCGCGTGCGCTTCTGCGCTGGTATGTCGACGCCGGCGTCGACGAGGCCGTCGAGGCTCTCCCGATCAATCGGTTCGAGGCGCCGCCCGAGACGGCGGCGGCGCCGTCGCGCGAGGCGAGAGCCCCTGCGGCGCCTGTCACCGCGATCCGTCCTTCAGGTCAGCCAAGCGCCGACGAGGCGATCGCGCTAGCGGCGCGGAGCGCTGCTGCGTGCCGGACTTTTGAGGAGCTTGCGTCGGCTGTCGCCGCCTTCGATGGCTGCGGATTGAAAGCCGGCGCGCGCAAGACCTGTTTTGCGGACGGCGTTCCGGGCGCCTCCCTGCTTGTCATCGGCGAGGCGCCCGGTCGCGACGAGGACGCGGTCGGGAGACCCTTTGTCGGCCGGGCCGGACAGCTTCTCGACAAGATGCTCGCCGCGATCGGGCGCTCGCGGAAAACGGATGTCCTGATTTCGAACGTCGTTTACTGGCGCCCGCCGGGGAACCGGACGCCGACCCAGGAGGAGATCGCAATCTGCCGGCCGTTCGTCGAGAGGCTGATCGAGCTTACTGCGCCGAAGGCGGTGATGCTCGCCGGCGGCGCGCCGACGCAGGCCCTGCTCGGCGCGACCGGCATCATGCGCGCGCGGGGACAGTGGAAGGCGATAACCCTCGCCTCGGGGTTCAAGGTCCCGGCGCTGCCGGTCTTTCACCCGGCATTCTTGTTGCGTCAGCCGGCGCAAAAGCGCCTCGCCTGGGCGGACCTTCAAATGCTTGCCGTCCGGTTAAGAGAGGATTAACGCTGGGTTTATTACGATCGGGACAGGCGCAAGAAGGCGCCGGATGGGAGGCCCTTCGCGTGCTCCGATTTCTCGCCGCCTTCGCCGTCGCGCTTTTGGCCGTCGCCGCGCCCGCCGCCGCCGAAGGCGACGCCTTTGCGCCAAAGGTCCTCACGGACGCCGATCGCGCGCTCTATGAGGAGATCTTCGCTCTCCAGGAAGAGGCGGACTGGCGCGGGGCGGACCGCAAGATCGCGGCGCTCGAGGACCGCTCGCTCCTCGGCTATGTGATGATGGAGCGCTATCTCCATCCGACCGCCTATCGCTCGACTTATGAGGAACTCAAGGCGTGGATGGCCTATTACGCCGATCATCCGGAGGCGGACAGAATCTACGCGCTGGCCAAGCGCAAGCGGCCGCGCGGCGCCGCGCCGCCGCTCGCGCCGCTGCCGCGAAAATGGCGGGATGAGCCGCAGGCGCCCCTGCACCCGGAGCTTGAGCGCGACTACGCGAAAACCAGCCGGCCGCTTCTCGCTCAGATCGAGGGGCGCGTGCGCCATCTGACGAAACGGGAACAGGCTTCGACCGCGCTCAAGGAAATTGAAAACCGCCTCAAGCGCGGGTCGATCACCGCGCGCCAGTTCGATCGCATGCGCTCCTGGATCGCCGCGAGCCTTTATTACCAGGGCTATATCGCGCGCGCGAAAGAGATCGCCGACGACGTTTCGTTGAAGAGCGGCGACAGCGCCGTCCTTGCCTACTGGATTTCCGGGCTCATTCGCTTCCGCGAAGGCGACGCGGCGACGGCGCATGAGCGGTTTTCAGCGATGGCGAAGGTCAAGGAGCAGGAGCCGGCGCTCCGCTCCGCCGCCGGCTTTTGGGCCTCGCGAACCGCGCTCGCTGCGGGCCGCGCCGCGGATGTCGCATCAAATCTTGAGATCGCCGCCGAATTTCCCTTCACCTTTTACGGTCAGCTCGCGCTCGCCCAGCTAGGCCGCCGCTATGACTACAATTGGACGCCGCCGTCGCTTACCCGCGAGTCGTTCGAGGCGCTCGCCGCTGCGGAGCCGTCCGTGCGTCGCGCCGTCGCGCTCATCGAAGTCGGACGCCGCAACGAAGCCGATCTTGAATTCCGCTGGATCAACGGCCGCGTCAGCGACGAGCGCGCGGTCGATCTTCTCGCCGTCGAGGCCGCGCTCGATCTCCCCGCCGCGCAGCTTGATCTCGCGCTCGGCCGACAGGGCCGCGAATTCGAGGCGGGACTGTTCCCGATTCCCGCCTACGCGCCGGCGAACGGTTTCACGGCGAACCCCGCGCTCATTTACGCGCTGATGCGGCAGGAATCGAAATTCAAGGTTGAGGCGACGAGCCGCGTCGGCGCGCGCGGCCTCATGCAGCTGATGCCGAGGACCGCGAGCTATATGGCCAAGGATCAAAGCCTCAAAGGCCGCGGCAAGGACAAACTCTACGATCCCGCCGTCAATCTCTCGATCGGTCAGGACTATGTGAATCATCTCATCGAGACCGCCGCCGGCGGCGATCTCTTCGACATGGCGCTCGCCTATAATGGCGGACCGGGCAATCTCCGCCGCTGGAAGCGCGAGGTCGCGATCGACGATCCTCTGCTTTTCATCGAAAGCGTTCCAAACCCGGAAAGCCGCGACTTCGTCGAGAAAGTGCTGACCAATTTCTGGGTCTACAGCCAGCGCCTCGGCAAGAATCCGACAAGCCGCGATCGCGTCGCGGCGGGAGAATTGCCGCTCTACGAAGCGATGGAGGCGATCGCCGCCGGCGCCGGGAAATAGAGCGGCGTGCGCGGTTCAGCGCGTAAACGCCGCGAGGAACAAATACGAGAGCGAGCGCCCCGATTCCGAATCATGGCGCGACGATCGAGGCGTCCTTAGGCGCCCTAAGAATTTCCACTCGTAAAGAACGAAAGCCTGCGCCGGCGCCGCGCCGGGAACCGACCGATAAAGGGCGTTGGCGGCGGCGTTGTCCGTCTCCGTTCCAACCCAGGCGCATGAGCAGCCGCGCGCCTTCGCCGCCTCGAGCAGCGTTTCGACGAGACGGCGGCCGACGCCGCGCCGGCGATGCGTCAACGCCACCGCAACCTCATTGATGAAGAGTTGCGGCGCCTTGTCGGGATGAAAGCATTCGACCCCCATCGCCATGCCGACGACCGTTCCCTCGTCAACCGCGACGGCGAGAACATGGCGCGGGTCGCCGAGAAACGCCGCAAGGCTGTGAGCGTTTATCTCATCGTCAAACACGTCGTCGGCGACGCGATCGAGAAGGCCCGCCTCGTCGCGCCCGACAATTCGGCAATCCGCTGTCATCACTGTCGACTCCGGCTTGCGCGCGCCGGGCTGGCGCGCCGTACTTCGAGCCATTAATGTCATGATGCGATGTCGAAGCAACCGAACATCTCATTGCGCGCCGACGCGGAAGGGGGCTGCCTCTGCGGCGCCGTGCGCTATCGCGTTTCGGCGGGAGACATCGCCGAATCCGGCTATTGCCATTGCCGGACGTGCCAGCGCCAGAGCGGCGCGCCGGTCGTCGCGTGGTTCGCGGTTCCGCCCGAGCGCGTGCTGGCGACGAAGGGATCGCCAAGCGTTTTTCGCGCCTCGGACCGCGCGGGACGCGAATTCTGCTCCCGATGCGGGACCTATCTCTTCTTCCGCGAGGACGACCCGGCCGCGACGCTCTCCGTCAATACCGCGACGCTCGATGATCCGGCGGGCGTTCCGCCGGCGTTTCACATCTATCATGAGAGCCGCATCGGCTGGTTCGAGACGGCGGATCGTCTGCCGCGCCACGCGCGCGGGCGAAGCTGACGCTAGAGCGGCGTGCGCTGAAGCGTGCGCGGTTCAGCGC
>JACADX010000300.1 GCA_013389125.1 Parvularculaceae bacterium
CGCTCGTCGCCGAGCTTGACCGCGCGCTCCTGTCGCTTTTGGGAAACGCCGGGCGGTTCACGGCAGGCCGCGTCGTTTTCGAAGGCGTTGTGAGGAAGGAGTAGGCCGGACGATGGGATTGTCAGGATGCAATCATCGCCGCGGCGAACGCCGTCTGCGCGATGCGAAAGCTCATCATGACGAACCGTGTCGCCCGTTTCTCGGCGCTGTCTCCGTCTCAACCGTCCTGACCGAGGCGGGCGCGCGCTTGGCGACCAGTCTAACGAGGCGGTCGAACCATCGCCAGCGTCGGCGCATCCGTCGGATGAACGGCCGCGCCGCGGGGTTCGCCGCGGCGATCAAGAGGAGGCCGAAAATGACCAGCGGCGCGCCCGCCGGCAACGGCGAGAATGAGGCGATCATTCCGTAGACGAACAGCGCGAAGCCGATCAGCGACGTCGCAATGCGCGCCGCGATCACTTTCAAAGAGAAACTGTGTCGCGCCATCAAAGCCCTATCCGTCTGCGTCAAAGATGGGCGTCGTCGCGCGCCCTGCCAAGGCCGCGCGTCAGGTTCGGGCGCAGCCCTTCTCGCCGAGCGCGGGATGTCGGCGAACGAGCTCCGCCGCAAACCGCGACGAGAGCTCCGCCGCGCCCCAGGCGTTCACATGCGTCGCGTCAAGCCATTTGCCGGGGTCTTCCGCGATCCGCCCCCCGAGGTCGATGACCGGCGCCGTGACGCCGAGATCGTCCGTAAGCGCACGGGGCAACGCGCCTTCTCCCCAGGCGGGAAGAAACGCGTAATCGATCTTGCGATCGTTTTCGGCGGCGAGCGTCTCGATTTTCCGGAGATAGTATCGCGGCACGCGGTGTTCGAATTTGCGGATCGCCGACGGAACTCGGCGCATTCCGGCGCGCGCCTCCGTGCGGCTCGCGCGGCCGGCGTCAAGCTCGTCTCTTGGCGCTGCTGTGTAGCGCGAGACCACGGTTCCATCGAGCAGGGGAAGCGCGCGCGTGCGGTCGAGATCGTGTCCTTGATAGGCGGCCGGATCGAATTTCGACTTCACCGCGCCGCGCCCCGTGAGCGTCCTGAACCAGAGAACCGCCTGGCGGCCCGGAAGGCGCGCAAGGTCGGGAAAGTAGTTGAGATTGGCGATGATCGGCGCCGTCACGATATCCTCAACATCGGCGAGGGCGACGAAGCCGCGGTGCTGGCGCCGCGCTTCGATTTCGTTGAGCTCAATAACGGTCAGCGCCGGCCTCTTGGCCCGCATCGCTTCCTTGGCGATGACGTAGTGAATGTTGCGGCCGGTCTCGGGGATCGAGAGGTTGGCGACGCGAATGCGCCGTCCCGTCGCGGCGCAGTAGGCGGCCTCGATGTCAGGCCCTGACAGCCCGCCGCCGGTTCTCGACGTGCCGATGAGCGCGACATCGATCGGCTCGGCGTCGAAGTGGAGGCGCTCATAGATCCAGTCCGCCTTGCGCGTCGTGCCGTGGTCAAGCTCCTGCCAGCGGTAATAGTCGTTCTGCGGCGCAACGACCGCGGCCCCGAGAAGGCTCAGCGTCATGACGAGCGCCGAAACGGCGAAGGCGGCGGGAGAGAGACGTCGCTCCATCGCCGGCTCAGAAGTTGAAATAAATGAAAACGGCGGGGCGCCACGCGACCGCAAGGCCGGCGGCGAGGAGGATCGCCGTCGCCGCAGCCGCCATCGGCGTCGGGCGAAGCATGCGCGCGCCGTGCGCGCCTTCGCGCGGGATCGGCCTTTCGGGCGCTTCTACATAGCCGGCGACTTCAAGGCTGTTCGGCGCAAAGAGCGCGAGCGCCGCGCCGAACGCCATCAGCGCCAGGACATAAGGATCAGGCGCGTACCCGGCGGCGGGCGCGATGAGGCCCCTTAGCACCGCGTGCGCGGCCGAAACGCCGTCGGCGCGGAAATAGACCCAGGCGATCATGACGGCGCCGAGGAGCGCTGCGCGCTTGACGGCGTCGGCGGCGGGCCCTCGCCAGCGATCAAGTTCCGGCAGCCACAGCCGCGCGGCGTGGTTGAGCGTGATGAGGCTTGCATGAATTGCGCCCCAGATGACGAACGTCCACGCCGCGCCGTGCCAGACGCCGCCGATCAGCATGGTGAGGAAGATGTTCCGGAGACGGAAGAACGCGCCGCCCTTGTTGCCGCCGAGCGGGATGTAGACATAGTCCCGGAGGAACGCCGATAAGGTCATGTGCCAGCGCCGCCAGAAGTCGATGATCGATTTCGCGCGATAAGGCGAATTGAAATTGACCGGCAGCCTGACGCCGACCATCAGGCCGAGGCCGATCGCCATGTCGCAATAGCCCGAAAAGTCGAAGTAGATCTGCAGCGTGTAGCCGACCATCGCGGTCCACGCCGCAGCGGCGCCGAGCGGATCGCCGGTCGCAGCGGCGGCCCATAAGGGATCGATCGCGCGCGCGATCGGGTCGGCGATCAGGGTCTTCTTCGCAAGGCCCATCGCGAAGATCATGAGGCCGTAGGGAATCCAATCCGCGTTGAGCCTTTCGCTCGCGAGGGCGGCGAATTGCGGGCGCGCGTAGCGGTGATGCACGATCGGGCCGGCGATGAGCTGCGGGAAAAACGTCACGAAGAGCGCATAGTCGCGAAAGCGCCTCTCGCCGTCGCGCGTCCTATAGCAGTCGACGAGGTAGGCGATCTGCTGAAAGGTGAAGAACGAAATGCCGAGCGGCAGAACAATGTTGCGAAAGGTCCAGTCGGCGCCCGCAAGGGCCGCGAGGTTCGAGCCGGCGAAATCGAGGTATTTGAACCAGAAGACGAGCCCCAAATTGCCGACGACGCCGGCGAGCATCGCCAGACGCCGGCGCTCTTTGGGCGCCGAGGAGGCCGCATAGCGGCCGCAGCAATAATTGGCGAGGATCGAGGCGATGAGGAGCGCAAGATGCGGAAGGCTCCACGCGCCGTAAAAGACGAAGGACGCCGCGAGCAGGAAATTGACGGACATCCGGCGCCGCCCGGCGGCGCGCAGCGCATAAAAGCCGACGAGCGTCAGCGGCAGGAAGACGAGCAGGAACGGATACGCGCTGAAAACCATGAAGCCGCCGCGGGCGGGGCCCCTCGCGCCCGCTCGTGGAAGACCATCAGGGTGAAGATTTCCTTTTCGGTTAAGCTGCTTCTCCCGCTTAGACCGACCCATGAAAAAGCCCCGCGGCGCGCGCCGCGGGGCCATTCAGTCCTTAACCGGCCTTAACCGATCAGAAGTTCAATGTCGCCGCGACGCCGAAAATGCGCGGCTCATTGACGAAGCCGGTGAGGTTGTTGAAATCGATCGCGCCCTTGACGTTTTCCGCATCAAGGATGTTGCGCGCGAAGACGGCGAGATCGACCTTGCCGTCCTTGCACATATAGCCGAGGCGAAGGCCCCCTTCGACGTTTCCGCTCGTGAAGAACTCGGCGGATTCATAAAGGAAGAGGTTCGTCTTTCCCTGTCCCGCCCAGTCGGTGAAGGCGTAAAGTTCCGAGGAGTCGCCGACGGGGATCGACGCGCGCGCCGTGACGTTCCAGGTCCATTTCGGCGCCTGCGGGAAGGGGTTCCCGGTGATGAGGGCGTTGCCGAGCCCGTCGACGGGATCGGTGACCGTGCAGCCGCCGCCGCACGGGGCGACGGCAAGCCCCGGCTCGGTGATTTCGGTGTCATTGTAGCTGAGGCCGCCGGTCAGCAGGAAATTGTCCGACAGCAGCCATTCAAGGTCCGCCTCAAAGCCCCAGGCTTCGCCGTCGGCGTTCACGAGCTGGTTGAAATTCCCAAGACCGCCGATCGCCGAGAACTGGAGGTCGTTGGCGTCGTAGTAAAAGCCGGTCGCGTTAAAGCGCATCCGGTTGTCGAAGAGTTCCGACTTGATGCCCGCTTCAAACGACTGAATCGTCTCTGACGTCGCGGTAGTCGGCGAGCCGAAGAAGGCGACGTCGCGCCCTTGAATGGTCGGCGCCCGGAAGCCGCGCGCGATGCGCGCATAGAAATTGACGTCGTCGGACGCGGCGAAGGTCAACGCCGCATCCCAGCTGATCTTCTCGTCCTCGACCGATACCGGCGCGACAGGAAAGTTCGCGGCGATCGCCCGGAAGTCCTTGTCATCCTCGGTGTAGCGAACGCCGCCGGTCAAGGTCACGCGATCCGAAAGGTCAAAGCTCGACTGCGCGAAGATCGCCCAGCTCTGGTTGTCGTGGCGAACCGTCGTCGCGGCGACGAAGAAGGGGTTCGTCGTGATGGTGAGATCGCTGTCGAAATAAAAGAAGCCCGCCTGCCAGTTGAACGCGCCGTCATATTCGCTCGCAAAGCGCGCTTCCTGCGTGAACTGGTTGAGATCATCGACGGCGTCGAGGGTGTCGGACGGGAAGGGGATCGGGCCCGGAAACGAGCCGTTCGGCAGGAAGAGGGCGCCAGAACCGCCGTCGATGTCGCCGCGCCCCGCGCCATTCGATGTTTCGTAGGCGGTGATCGACGTCAAGACGACGCCGCCGAAATCAATCGCGATTTTTCCGGACCCGCCGTAATTGTGGTAGTGTTGGCGGTTGCCGGCGCCGCCGTCGTACCAGACGGTGTTGCGGTCGAAATTCGCGTTGAGGTCGTTGCTGCCGGGCGAGAAGATGTTGGCCCGGAAAAGCTCGGACGTCGCATCAAGGTCGCGGCCGTGCACGTTAAGAAGCGCCGAAAACGTCTCGCCCGGCGCGAACTGGACCTGGATACGGCCGGCGAGATCTTCAAAGTCGCCGTAAACGTCTTCCCGCGCATCGAAACCGTTCTGGATGACGCCGCCATTGTCGACCCAGGCGCTGCGCCGCTGATAGAGCATTGAGGCGCGGTAGGAGAGGCTCTCGGTCAGGGGGCCGCCGATCGCGGCCTCGACTTTCGCGGTGTTGTAAGTGCCGTAGGATCCGGAAAGATAGCCGTTCGTCTCGTCGCTCGGCTTTGCCGTGTCGAACTTCACGATGCCGGCCGGCGTGTTGCGCCCGAATAGCGTTCCTTGCGGGCCGCGCAGCACTTCGACGGCGGCAAGGTCGAACAGCGGGAACGACTTCAGCGTGACGTTTTCCATCACGACTTCGTCCATGATGATTGACACCGGCTGCGAGGCCGCAAGGTCGAAGTCGGTGTTGCCGAGGCCGCGGATGTAAAAGCGCGGCGCGATGCGCCCGTTCGACGATTCCGCATAAAGGCCCGGCACGCGCGTTGCGAGCGCGCGGATGTCTTCAGCGCCGGCGAGGATCGACGCGAGACGATCTTCCGGCACCGTGGTCACGGAGATCGGCACTTCCTGTTGGTTTTCCTCGCGCCGTTGCGCCGTGAACGTTATTTCATCAAGTCCTTCGCGCGCGGCCGTATCCTGCGCGAAAGCCGGCGCCGCCGCCGACAGCGCCAAAACAGATACGCCGGTCAGCGCCGATGCGATCCCGCAAGACAGGCGGTTAAGTCTCCGGTTTTGAGCCATTGTTGGTTCTTCCCTTGAAATTGCCCACGCCAAGCCAGGCGAGCGCCCCGCCGCCTGAAAGTCGGCCGCAATCTAGAGGTCTTCACGGACGCGAGAAGCGCAATGACTGCTGTTTTTGTCGTTTCCGC
>JACADX010000301.1 GCA_013389125.1 Parvularculaceae bacterium
CGGCCCTGTCTCTTCGCTGGCGCGCGTTTTGGTCAGTCCGAAAACCGGCCGCGCCTTTCGGAAACGCGACCTACCGTCGCGGCGGATAAAGCGTCAGCTTTCCCGCGCCGAGCGATCCCTCGCCGATCTTTCCTTCGTCGGCGACGAGGAGCCGGCCGTCTTCAAGCAGCGCCAATCCCTCCGCCTGCGGATGATCGCCGCCAAGACGCCAATAGCCGCGCTTCTCGCCGTCTAGCGAAACCTCAAGGATCGCGCCGGCCGCGCTGTCAAGGACGAGGAGCGAGCGGGTCGCTTGATCGGCGACGATGTCGGCGGCGCGAAACGCCTTGGGGTTCGGGACGGCGCCTTGAAGTTCCATGTCGATCGCCGGCGCAAGGCCGTCCTTTCGCGACCATTCGCGAACGACAAGGCGGCGCCCTTTGCGCTTGCAGGCGAGAAAGTAGCCGTCCCGCGCCGGGTTCGGCGCGAGCCCCTCGATTTCGCAGTCGCGCCCGGCGCCGGTGTCGACGGCGCTGAAGGCGAGCGGCCGAGCGCCGCCGGAGAGCGCCGCCTCATGGATGACGCCCTTGCTCGTGACGAGGGCGATGACGCCGCCGCGGGCGACGACCGCTTCGAAATCGCCGACCGCCGCGGGCCGGCCGAGCGAAAACGTCCGGACGACATCGCCGGAGCGGACGTCGAGTTCGAAGACCTTCGCCTCTTCGTCCGTATGCGCATAAACATGGGTTCCGCCCGCCGGCGCGAGCCCTGAAATCTCGGCGAGCGCGCCGGCGAGGCGCTGCGGCGGGCCTTCGGGCCGCAGCGTTGCGGAGACGTCGGCGGCGTCGGCCGGGACAATCGCGGCGGCGAGGGCGGCGCCGGCTGCAAGACAAGGGCTTTTCATCGGGCCTCCGCGTCGGTCGCGGCCCCTCATTTCGCAGGCGAGCCGGCCGGTCAAGCCGATAAGCGAGGGAGCCGGAGCGCTTGCTTCGGGCGCGCCAAGCGCGCTTATATCCCGCCCCGGCGTCGCGCGACGACGCTGCGGAACGGGGAACAGCTTGGACATTCCTGACACGCAAGGGCTTCAGGCCGTCGGCTGGCGCGGATTTCTCGACACCGCCTATCTCCTTGAATCCTTCGGCGCGCTCGTTCTGTCGACGATCCTTGGCGCGCTCATCGCCTTTCATCCGACCGCGGTGAAGAAGGTCGACACGGTCGAAGAGGCGGAGCTTCCGAAAGTCCAGATCCTTTGCGCGCTTGTCGGCGCGATGGTCGGCGTCATCGTTCTCGAATACGGCCTCGTCGTCGGATTCGTCGTCTTCGGTCTCGGCGGCCTGATGCGCTTCAGGACCGAAGCGGACAACACCCGCGACACCAGCTCGCTCATCATTGTCACCTTGATCGGCCTCATCTGCGGCCTCAACCTGCCGCATTTCGCGGTGCTGGCGACGCTTTACGCCTGGGTCGTCATCCTCTTCGATGGCAATCCGATCTACAGCCTCGAGGTCCACGAAGTCCCGAAGGGCCGCATGGCGGAAGCCTCCGCCGCCTACCGGGCGGGGCTTGGTGATCTCGGGTGCAAGCTGATCAGCGAGAACAAGTCGTTCTCAAAGCGCCGGCTCACCTATATCATTCGCGCGAAATCGGGCCGTCCGCTCGCCGCGCTCGAAACCGCGCTCAACGAGAAGATCGCGCCCGACATCCGCGGCGAGCTTGACTGGCAGGTCCGGTGAGGGAGCGCCGCCGCGCTAATCCTCGTCGATCTGGTTGAGGCGGAGCTGCCGCGCCCTTGTCAGGATCGCATTCTCGATCTCGCGCGCGGTCGCAGGGTTGACGCTTGCCTCGACCCACTGACCCGTTTCGTCCTTCGTCTGGCGAAAAACCGAAACGCGCAGCGCGTCAGCCCTTAGCGCCTGGTCGAGAATATAGACCGAGACCTTGAACTGCTCGGCCGGGGTCTCGGGGTTCGAATACCAGTCGGTGATGATGAGTCCGGCGACCGGGTCCGCCTTGAAGACGGGCAGGAAATCGAGGGTTTCAAGCGAGGCCGCCCACAAATAGCGGTTGACGGTCGTCGCGCCCTTGGCGCCGACCAGCCCGGCGTCGCGCGCGATCTGGTCCTTGTCGCCGCCGCCGCAGGCCGCCAGCGCGCCGGCCGCGATCGCCGCCCCTAACACATTGACAAGGCGTCGCTTTTTGAGACTCATGTGGGAAACGGATCCATTCTGGGGCGGCGGGGTCGCCGCAAACGTGGCTTTCCTACCACAAACCGGCCGCGTGACAACTATAGGGCGTCAGGGTTCCTTGACCGAAGTGCGCAAGGAGCCTTAACTCACCTAGTAGGCGTATCGCGCCCCGTTTGGCGAACGGGGTGACGGGCGTTTGTCTCCCGCGATCAGCCCTGCCGCAATCGGCGACGGCTGTGAGGGGGTTAACAGACGCGAAGGCGCGCCGGATTTTTTACTTTCGCGCGCTATAACGGCGAAAGGCGTTGAGCGGCGAAGCGGCGGCCCATCGGCGCTGTTTTCGCGGACGAAACAGGGATTTGCGGCCGGAAGGCCGACCGGATTGATGAACAGGAAGGCGACATTGCTGGCGAGTTTGGCGGCGGGCGCATCGGCGTTTTCGCTGGCCCCGGCCTTCGCCGCCGATCCGGTGAGGCTCGAGGTCTCCGGCAAGGCGTCCGCGGCGGGCGGGGTTTCGGACGGCGAGGCGAGAGCCGACGCCGACGCCGAAATCACCGTCAAGGGATCGACCGTCCTGAAAAGCGGGCTTGAGCTTGGCGCGGTCGTCGAAGGGCGCCTTGACGGCCAGCAGCCGAACCAGATTTACGCCGGCGGGCGCTATTCCTCGATGCTGATCGGGGGTCCGCGCGGGATCGCGCCGTTGACGAGCGACGCTTACCTTCAGGGCGCTTACGCCTATGCGCGCGGCGGCTTCGGGCAGGTCATTGTCGGGCGCGACCACGGCGTCGGGCGCACCTTCGCGGTGACGGCGCCGACGATCTTCCAGTCCGTCAACGTCAATGATTGGCGTACGGATTTATCCGGCCTTAACGACGTTCACACCGTCAACGATTTCTCCGGCTATTCGACGAAACTGACCTACATGCCGCCGGCGAATTTCCTCGGCGGCGCGCTCGGCGGGCTGCAGCTCGGCGTTTCCTACAGCCCGAGCCTTGCGCATTGCGGCGAGGATCTTTGCTCGCCCGAGGACCGGCTGATGATCGCGCCGAACGGCCAGCTTCTCGGCGACGCCTCGCGCTGGGACGACGTCGTCGAAGCGGCGATGTACTATCAAAAGAAGGTCGGCGGCCGCGACGGCCTCCTCCTCGGCGTCGGGGCGAGCTACGTCTCGGCGAGCGAGGACGCGCTCGTTCCCTCGGCCGTCTATGACGATTATCGCGCCTACGCCCTCGGCCTCAATCTCGGCTTCCGCGGCCTCACCGTCGGCGGCTCCGTGAAGACGACGAATTCCGGCCTCGCGAATCTTGACGAAGACGGCTATCTCGCCTTCGACGCCGGCATCACCTTCAAGACCGGCGAAGAGAAGGGCGACTGGGGCGTAATGCTCGGCTACGGCCAGTCGGAGGCCAATGTCGCCGCGCCGCCCAATCCGGTGTCGCCGACGGTCTTTCGCGACACGCAGACGGCGCAGGCGGGCGTCACCTATTTCGTCGGGCGCGGCATCACCGTCGGCGCCGCCGCGCAATATGTCGAATCAACAAAGCCGGCGACGGCGGGCGGTCTCGAAGAAGCCGCCACCGTCGTCATCGAGAGCTCAATAAAGTTCTAGGCGAAAGGTCTTTGAAAGCGCCTGCTGCTTAGAGGGGATAGCGAAATGGGCGGCTGCAGCGATGCGGTCGCCCGTTTTTTTGGCGGCTGGCGGTTCAACCCGGCCAAGTAGACAATGTTCTTGCTTTGTTCATGACGCCGGGCGATGCTGGCGCTGAGGAAAGAGCCCAGGCATGTCGGCGCGTCTTTAGATCTCCCGCGTTGCAAATGAACGAGAAAATCATGTCAGCCAAGACCAATTCCCCCAAAAACAACCGCATCGACTACGTCGAATTCGCCGCCGAGGACCTTTCCGTCTTCAAGAAATTCTACGGCGCGGTTTTCGGCTGGAAATTCAAGGACTGGGGTCCTGATTACGTCAGCTTCGAGGGCGCCGGCGTCGACGGCGGCGCAAAGGGCGGCGAGGCGCCGAAACCGGGTTCGACCACGGTCATTCTTTATGCGGACGATCTCGAGGCGGCGGAAAAGCGCGTCGTCAAGGCGGGCGGCGTCATCGGCGCGCGTCACGAGTTTCCGGGCGGCCGGCGTTTCCATTTCACCGACCCTTGCGGCAACGCGCTCGCGGTGTGGACGAAGGCGGGGACGTGAGCGCGCC
>JACADX010000338.1 GCA_013389125.1 Parvularculaceae bacterium
CCCCGACCGGGTCGACCCGGAAGAAGCGTTCGTCGCGGCGCTCTCAAGCTGTCACCTTCTGACCTTCCTTGCGATCGCTTCGAAGAAGAAGCTCGTCGTCGACGCCTATCACGATCGCGCCGTCGGCCGCATGGACAAGAACGCGCAAGGAAAGCTCGCGGTGACGAGCGTCGATCTTCACCCGCAGGTGACGTTCGCGCCGGGCGTCGAGGTTGACGCAGCGACCTTGAAGAAAATGCACCATGACGCGCATGAAAACTGCTTCATCGCCAATTCGGTGAAGACGCTCGTCATCGTGCATTCGAAATAGGAGTCCGTCTTGATCCGCTTCGACGGCAGGGTCGCGATCGTCACCGGCGCCGGCGCCGGGCTCGGCCGCAGCCACGCGCTGGCGCTCGCCGCGCGCGGCGCGAAAATCGTCGTCAACGATCTCGGGGCGATGCGCGACGGAACCGGCGCAACGCTTTCGGCGGCGGAGGCGGTTGTCAAGGAGATTGTCGACAAGGGCGGCGCGGCGATCGCCGACGGCGCCGACGTGACGAAGGAGGCCGAAGTCGCTGCAATGGCCGATGCGGCGATGAAGAAATGGGGCCGCATCGACATTCTCGTCAACAACGCCGGGATCCTCAGGGACAAGACCTTCGCCAAGATGGAGATGAGCGATTTTCGCGTCGTCGTTGATGTCCACCTCGTCGGCACGGCGATCTGCGCCAAGGCGGTCTGGGAGATCATGCGCCAGCAGAATTACGGGCGCATCGTCTGCACGTCGTCGCCGTCGGGCCTTTACGGCATTTTCGGACAGGCGAATTACGGCGCCGCGAAAGCCGGCATGATCGGCTTCATGAACGCGCTGCATCTTGAAGGCGGGAAATACAATATCCGCGTCAACATCCTCTCGCCGTCGGCGCGCACCCGCATGACCGAGGACATCGGCATCCCCGAAAATCTTCTCGCGATGATGACGCCGGAGGCGATCACGGCGGGGCTCTTATACCTCGTCAGCGACGACGCGCCGTCGCGCGCCATCCTGTCTTGCGCCGCGGGCGGCTACGCCAGAGCCTATGTCGCCGAAACCGAGGGCGTCTATCTGCCGCCCGCCGAGCAGACGCCGGAGAATATCGCGGCGAACTGGGCGACGATTTCCGACCAATCGACAGTCCGCTATTATGAGACCAGCGCCGGCCCGAACATGAATTTCATCGCGAAGGCGCAGGCTTTCGCCCGAAAATAGGAACGCCGCAATATGCGTGAAGCCGTCATCGTCTCGACCGCCAGAACCCCGATCGGCAAGGCCTATCGCGGCGCCTTCAACGCCACGGGCGCGCAGGCGCTTGGCGCGCATGCGATCAAGCATGCCGCCGCGCGCGCCAAGGTCGAGCTCGAAGAGATCGAGGATGTCGTCATCGGCTGCGCGATCCAGCAGGGAACGGCGTTCCAGAACGTCGCGCGCCAGTGCGCCTTGCGCGCCGGCTTGCCGATCGGCGTTTCCGGCATGTCGCTCGACCGGCAATGCGCGTCGGGCATGATGGCGATCGCGACGGCGGCAAAAGAGGTGATTGTCGACAACATGCAGATTGCGGTCGGCGGCGGCGTCGAGTCGATTTCGACGAACCAGACCGCCAGCATGTTCGTGCGGCCGGACAAATGGCTCCTTGAGCATATGCCCGCGACCTACATGCAGATGATCGAGACCGCGGAGATCGTCGCCGAGCGCTACAAGGTCTCCCGCGACGCGCAGGACGAATTCGCGCTGCAGTCGCAGCAGCGAACGCACGCGGCGCAACAGGCCGGCAAGTTCAACGACGAGATCGTGCCGCTTCCCGCGGTCATGCAGATGACCGACAAGGCGACCGGCGCCACGTCCGATCACGCGGTCACGATTGAAAAGGATGAGGGCAATCGCCCCGAAACGACGCTTGAAGCGCTCAAGGGCCTCAAACCCGTCTTTAAGGGCGGCCAGAAAATCACTGAGGGAAAGCACATCACCGCAGGCAACGCGTCGCAACTTTCCGACGGCGCTTCGGCGGCCGTCGTCATGGAGGCGAAGGAAGCGGCCAGGCGCGGGCTGGCGCCGCTCGGGATCTATCGCGGCATGGCGGTCGCCGGCACGCACCCTGACGAAATGGGCATCGGGCCCGTCTACGCCGTTCCGAAGCTTCTCCAGAAATTCGGCCTCAAGATCGGCGACATCGGCCTTTGGGAGCTGAACGAGGCCTTCGCGGTGCAGGTCATCTATTGCCGCGACCGGCTCGGCATTCCGAACGAGCTCTTGAACGTCAATGGCGGCGCGATTGCGATCGGCCATCCCTACGGCATGTCGGGCGCGCGCATGGTCGGCCACGCGCTCATCGAGGGAAGGCGCCGCAAGGCGAAATACGTCGTTTGCACCATGTGCGTCGGCGGCGGCATGGGGGCGGCGGGATTGTTTGAAGTCGCGTAAATGGCGATCGACGACGCGGCGATCCATGCGCTGATCCGCGAAGTGCCGAAAGGCGAGGTCGCGAGCTATGGCATGATCGCGAGCCTCCTGCCCGGCGTCGGCCCGCGGCAGGTCGCGCGCGCGATGCGTTCGGCGCCGAAAGATCTTCGCTGGTATCGGATCATCACCGCGTCAGGCGCGCCGGCGGACCATTCGGGCGCCAAGGAGCAGCGTCGCCTGTTGAAGAGGGAAGGCGTCGCGTTCCGGAAGAACGGCGCCGTCGACTGGGCGGCGCACCGCTGGCAAGGGCCGTCACAGAAATGGATCGACAGATCCGGCGCCGACATTCATGACGTGATGGAGACGATCGCCGGCTGGGGCCGCAAATGACGGACATCAACATCGCCTTCGTTCTCTTCCCAAATGTCACGCAGCTCGATTTCACCGGGCCATTGCAGGTGTTGTCGCGGGTTCCCGGCGCGAAGGTTCACATTGTCGCGAAGACCTTGTCGCCGATCGCGACCGACGCCGCCCTGACGCTCAATCCGACGACGACGTTTCGCGATTGTCCGCCCGTTGACGTGCTTGTCGTCCCCGGAGGCTTCGGCGTCGACGATGCGATGAACGATCCCGAATTGATGGGCTTCGTCAAGCGCGAGGCCGCGCGCGCGAAATATGTGACGAGCGTGTGCACCGGGGCTTTCGTTCTCGGCGCAGCCGGTCTCCTCAAAGGCAGGCGCGCGACGACGCACTGGGCCTATCATGACGAACTCGGCCGCGTCGGCGCGATCCCGGTCAAGGCCCGCGTCGTGCGCGACGGGAGCCTTTTCACCGGCGGCGGCGTCACGGCGGGCATAGACTTCGCGTTCACGCTCGCGGCCGAACTTGCGGGCGAAGACGCCGCCAAGGCGATCCAGCTCGGTCTTGAATATGATCCCGCGCCGCCCTTTGACGCCGGCGCGCCGGAAAAGGCGAACGCGGCGACGCGCGACGCGACGGCCGGGCGTTACGCCGGTCGCCTTCAAGCGTTCCGGTTCGCTCTCACACGGGCGTTATCCGCATGAAAAAACCGTCAGAACTTGCCTGACGGCCCAATTTCGGCCCAATAGGTTGATCGAATTCGGCAAGACTGAGATGACGGAGGATTTATGACCGCGACCATGAAAGGCTTTCTTTTCGCGCTCGCCGCCTGTCTCTTCGCCTTTGCGGGTTCGGCCGACGCCGCTTCGAAATCGAAGATCGACCGCCGGGTCGACAAGGCGCTCGCCGAGTTCCGCGATCAGATCGGCGGCGCCGACGCCGTCTTGAGCCGCGCGGCGGGCGTTCTTGTCTTTCCTTCGATCAAGAAGGCGGGAATTGGGATTGGCGGCGAATATGGCGAGGGCGCGCTCCGCATCGGCGGACGCACGGTCGCCTATTATTCGTCGGCGGCGGCGTCGATCGGCTTTCAGCTCGGCGCGCAGGCGCGCCGCCAGATCATCGTGTTCCTCGATCAAAAAGCGCTCGAAAAGTTTCGCGCCAGCGACGGATGGGATATAGGCGTTGACGCCTCGGTGGCGGTCGTGACGCTCGACGCCGGCGGCCAGATCGACACCAAGGAGCTCAACCAGCCGATCGTCGCCTTCATCTTCGACGGCAAGGGGCTGATGTACAACCTCGCCCTCGAAGGCTCAAAGATCAGCCGCATTCATGAGGATTAGCGCGGCGTGCGCAAAAGTGTGCGCGGTTTTGCGCAAGTGAGGCGCGAAGCGGCGAACGCCGCGCAAATCAAAGCCAAGAGCGGCGTGCGCTGAAGTGTGCGCGGTTCAGCTCGTAAACGCCGCGACAAACAAGGATTAGAGCAAGCGCCCTGATTCCGAATCATGGCGCGAAGCTCTAAAGCGGCGTGCGCTGAAGTGTGCGCGGTTCAGCGCGTAAACGCCGCGACAAACAAGGATTAGAGCAAGCGCCCCTATTCCGAATCATGGCGCGAAGCTCTGGACCGGCGTCTTTTCGATCGCTGCAAGATGCGCGCGCTTTTGGCCTTCCGGGAGAAAAGAGCCTAGAAAGCTGTTGCGCGCCAGAGCGCGGATGTCATCCGCGTCAAGATCGAGCGCTTCGATCACGCTTGCGAAATTCGCATTCATGTAGCCGCCGAAATAGGCGGGATCGTCGGAATTGACCGTCGCGCGAAGGCCGAGATCGAGCATCCGTTTCAGCGGGTGCGCGCGCATATCCTTGACGACGCAAAGCTTCAGATTGGAAAGCGGGCAAACGGTCAGCGTCATTTCGGTATCGCGAAGGCGCGCCACGAGCGCATCGTCCTCAAGGGAACGATTTCCATGGTCGAGGCGGTCGATCTTCAGGAGATCAAGCGAATTTCGCACGTAATCGGGCGGACCTTCTTCGCCGGCGTGCGCGCAAAGCTTCAGCCCGCGCTCCTTCGCCGCCGCGAAAACGCTTGCGAATTTTTCCGGCGGATGGCCGACTTCCGTTGAATCGAGGCCGACGCCGGCGATGTCGCCGAGCCAGGGCTCAGCCTCTTTCAAGGTCGCGAGCGCCTCCGCCTCGGAAAGATGGCGCAGGAAGCACATGATGAGTTTCGACGTCACGCCGAATTGCGGAACGCTCAGTTTAAGGGCCGTCAGAACGCCGCTGATCGTCACGTCGAAAGGAATCCCGCGCGCCGTGTGGCCTTGCGGATCGAAGAAAATCTCCGCATGACGCACGTTGTCGGCGCGCGCGCGATTGAGATAGGCGATCGTCAGGTCGAAGAAGTCCTCCTCGGTCCGAAGGACGTTCATCCCCTGATAATAGATGTCGAGAAAATCCTGAAGGTTTGAGAACCGGTACGCGGCGCGAACGTCCTCGACCGACTTGAAAGGAATGTCGACCGCGTTGCGCTTTGCGAGCGCGAACAGCATTTCAGGCTCAAGGCTCCCTTCGATGTGAAGGTGCAGCTCGGCTTTCGGCAGGCGCCGCGCAAGGTCGATGAGCGCCGACCTCTTCATGCGCGTTTGCGCAAAAAGCCGACGATTGCGGCGAGGACGGCGACGAGGAGCGCGGCGAGCCCCAGGGCCATCGAGCCGAAACCGCTCGCCATTTTCACCGTCGTCGCGAGCTGCTGGACGAGGACGATCGCCTCGCCCGGCGCGATGATCCTCGCGGCGAAGGCGGCGACCAGCGAATTCTCGACGATTTCCGAGACGACATAGAGCGGCGGCGGAACAAGGAGAAAGCGAAGGAGAGATTTTTCGAGCCGCACCGCCTTCAAAGCGAGCGCGATCGCGATCGAAATGACGAAGAGATTTCCGATCGCATAGGGAAAATCGAGCGCCTGCCAGAGAATATAGTCGCCGGTCGCGTTCGCGGCGGCGAGCGCGTCGAGCGAACGCTGCGGCTCGATCGGCGGAAAGCCGGGGTGCGTTTCGGGGAGCTTGCCGCCGCCGCCTTGAAGCGCGCGCGTCCACGGGCTCGCCATGTTGAACGC
>JACADX010000317.1 GCA_013389125.1 Parvularculaceae bacterium
AGCCGCGCCCTTCGTCATTGACCGCCGCCAGTTCAAGGAGGACGGCGTCGGCTATCTCGATCGCAGCCGGGCGCACATTTACATTCAGGAAGAGCGCGGCGGCGAGCCGCGGCAGGTCACGTTCGGCGACTATGAGGATTCCGCCCCGCAGTGGCGCCCCGACGGCGCCGAGATCGTCTTTGTCAGCAACCGGACGGAAGAGCCGGACTCCAATGACAATACGGATCTTTGGATCGTCTCGGCGTCACGGAAGGCGAACGATCGGAAGCCGCGGCGCCTGACGACGAACGAGGGCGCTGACGCCGCGCCCTCATGGAGCGCCGACGGAACGCGCGTCGCCTATGTCTCGTCCGTCAATCCGAAGCTCTTCTGGTATTCGACGAACCACCTCGCGGTCATCGACGCCGCCGGCGGCGCGCCGCGGCTCGTCACGAAGGCTATAGACCGCAATATCGGCGTTCCGCGTTTTGCCATCTCGGGCGACAAGGTGATCGCGACCATGGAGGCGGAAGGAGAACAGCGGATCGTCGAGATTTCACTTGCGACCGGCGAGGCGAAATCGCTGATCGCCGGCGCCGATACCGTTTATGAATTCGATCACCACCCTTCGGGCGCGCTCGCGGCGCCATTGAGCCGGCCCGATCTGCCGGGCGAGATCTTTCTCTACGCAAACGGAGCGCTGACACAGACGACCCGCGTCAATGAGGAAGCGTTGAGGGACGTTCGCTTCGTCCGCCAGCAGCGCGTCAGCTTCAAAAGCGGGGACGGTACGATGATCCACGGCTTCGTCTACGCGCCGACGAGCGGCAGGAAGCGCGCGCCGGCGATCCTCAACATTCATGGCGGCCCGACATCGCAATATGACGGCGCCTTCGATCCTGAAGCGCAGCTTTACGCCGCGAGCGGGTTTGCGGTCATCCAGCCGAATCCCCGCGGCTCGACGGGCTTCGGCGAGAAGTTCGCTGCGGCGCTGTTCGCCGACTGGGGCGGCGTCGATTTCGGCGACGTGATGGCGGCGGTCGATGACGCGGTCGCGCGCGGGATCGCCGATCCAGAAAGGCTAGGCGTCGGCGGGTGGTCATACGGCGGCATTTTGACGAACCATGTCATCACCAAGACGGATCGCTTCAAGGCCGCAATCTCGGGCGCGAGCGAGGTCGTCTATGTCGGCAATTACGGCCACGACATCTATCAGAAGGAGTGGGAGTGGGAGCTCGGGCTTCCCTGGGAAAACCGTGAGACGTGGGACAGACTCACGCCTTTCTATGACATCGCCAAGGTGACGACGCCGACGCTCGTCATCGGCGGCGAGGAAGATTGGAACGTCCCGATCCTCAACTCGGAACAGCTCTATCAGGCGCTGCGGCGCCTCGGCGTTCCGACCGAACTTGTCGTTTATCCCGACGAAGATCATTCGATTGATCGGCCGAGCTTCGTGCGCGACCGGTACGAACGCTATCTCGCCTGGTACAGGAAATATCTGCGGTGATCGCTAAGCGCGGCGCTAGAGCTTCGCGCCTTGATTCGGAATCAGGGCGCTCACTCTAGGTTTTGATTTGCGCGGCGTTCTTGCGCAAAACCGCGCGCACTTTTGCGCACGCCGCTTTAAGACGCCGCGTCGCGCGGGCCGCGCTCGCGAAAAACGAAAAGAGCGCTCATGGCGTAATTGGCGATGAAGCCGAAGAGCGCTGCGGCGGCCTTGGCGGCGAAGGGACCGATCGCGCCGGCGAAGGCGAGAATGAAGGCCGTCGACATCGCCAGCGACAGGCAGTGCGCGAGAAAGAACCGGCGATAGCCGGGCCAGGAGAGCGTCGCCGCCGCGCCGTCCTTGCGGAACGTGACATGCGCGTTAACGACGTAGCTCTGCGCGTTCGCGGACAAAAACCCGCATGTGTTCGCAGCGAGAACCGGAAGCCCGGCATGGAGCAGAGCGGCGAAAACGGCGAATTCGGTGACGACGTTTCCGACGCCGACAGCGCCGAATCGCGCCATCGCTCCTGAATGCCGGCGAAGCCGCGCGCTGACGGCGGGAGCGGAGATCTGCATCGATCAGACCGCCTGGCGGACGCTCGTCCGGTCCGCGCCGATATCCGACGGATAGACTTCCGTCGCGAAATAAAGCGGCCGCTGTTTCGTCTCATTGAAGACGCGGCCGAGATATTCGCCGATGACGCCGAGGACCATGAGCTGAATGCCGCCAAGGAAGAGGACGATGACGACAAGCGTCGGAAAGCCGGGCACCGGATCGCCGAAGAAAAGCGTCTTCAGGATGAAGAAGGCGCCGGCGAGAAAGGCGGTTAGCGCCGTCGCAAATCCGAAATAGGTCGAGACTTTCAAGGGCGCGAGTGTTGACGACGTTATGCCTTCGATCGACAGGTTCCAGAGGCGCCAGTAATTCCACTTTGTCGTTCCGGCGGCGCGCGGCGCGCGGTCGTAGAGAATCTCCTTCGACGGAAAGCCGATCCACGCGAAAATGCCCTTCATGAAGCGATGATGTTCGCGCATCGAACAAACCGCGTCGACCGCCTTGCGGCTCATCAGCCGGAAGTCGCCGACATTTTCCGGAACGTCGACGGCGCCGACCCGGTGAATGAGTTTGTAGAACAAGGTCGCCGTTAGCCGCTTCACCGGCCCGTCGCCGTTTCGTTCGCGCCGCCGCGCGTAAACGACATCGTATCCTTCGCGCCAGCCGGCAATCATCTCGGCGATGACTTCCGGGGGGTCCTGAAGGTCGGCGTCGATGACGACGACAGCGTCACCCTTGGCAAGATCAAGACCGGCCGTCGTCGCGATCTCCTTGCCGAAATTCCGCGACAGGTCGACAATCGCAATTCGCCCATGCGTTTTCCGCAGCCGCATCATCAGTTCAAGGGTCGAATCGCTGCTGCCGTCATTGACGAAGACGATCTCATAGGGCTGCGCGATCGCGCGCATCGCCGCTTCGACCGAGGCGACAAACGTCGCGAGGTTCTCAGATTCGTTGTAGGCGGGACAGACGACGGAAAGGAGCTTCGGCCGCGCCTCGGCGCGCGGCGTCGCCGCCGGCAAGGTCGTTTTTCGCTTCGACATCAGTCGTCTCCGGGCCCGGCCGCCAGCATCCCCGAAATAGATAACTTTTCGTTTATGGCGCGATGGTAAACGAGCGGGATGGCAGAGGCGACCAGCTTCGCGGAGCAGTTTCCGCTCATTTATCGACTTTTTACGACGCGGCTCAAATGGAGCCTTGCGGCGATGGCGGCGCTTTTCCTCTCGATCGCGGTCATCCTCTATGGCGAACTCATTCTCGAGTCCGAAGGCCTCTTCACCAAAGCGGGCCCGATCATCGGCGGCGACTTCATGGTGTTCCACTTCGCCGCGAGCGTCGCTGGCGCGCCGGACATGATCGCCATTTACGAGATGGCGAACTTGAAGGCGATGCTGGAGGCGCTCCATCCGGGGCATGGCGAATTCAACTTCGCCTGGATGTACCCGCCGACAATGTCCCTATTGATTTCGCCGTTCGGCGACGTTCCTTACCTCGCGGGCTTTGTCCTATGGGTTGCGCTGTTCGGCGGCGCCTTTTTCATTACAGCACGTCATCTGTGGTCGGACAAATGGGCGCTCTTCTTTCTCGCCTCCTGTCCTGCGGTGTTTCAGGCGGTCATTACGGGGCAGAACGGTTTCTTGACGGCGACCCTTCTCACGCTCGCCGCCGCCTTCGCCGATCGGCGTCCGATTCTTGCCGGCGTCGCCGCGGGCCTTCTGACGATTAAGCCCCAACTCGGTCTCCTTATCCCAATCGCGTTTCTTGCAGGCGGATGCTGGCGGGCGATCGTGGCGGCGGCGCTGACGGCGGTCATTCTCGCCTCGGCGAGCCTTGTCGCCTACGGAACGACGGCATGGATCGGGTTCATCGACGCGGTTTTGGCGCACGGCGCGCGCATGGGCGCGGTCGGCTTTCCGATCAACAAGCTCGTCTCGCCCTTCGGCTTTGCGACCATGCTTGGCGCGCCGGCGTCGGTCGCGGGCGCCGTGCAACTTGCAGCGACGCTTGCGCTCGCCGCCTACATCGCCTTCATCTGGCGGCGCGCGCGCGACTGGGACATACGCGCGGCGGCGCTTATCGCTTCAGCGCCGCTCGCAACGCCTTACGCATTCTACTATGAGATTGTCATCATGGCGCCGGCGCTATTGTTGATAGCGAAGCGCGCCGTTGAAATCGGCTGGCTCCGCCATGAACGTCTGACTCTGATCGCCGCCTGGATTTTTCCGCTGATAATGCCTGGCGAAAGCGGCGCGTACGCCCTCCCGACCTGCGCGCTCGGCGCCTCCCTCGTTTTCCTCATCGTTGCGCGCCGCGCGTTGAAAGCGGCAGGCGCTACGTACGCCACCGGAGCGACGCCGGCGCTAATGGGTTCTTGAAGCCGCTTTCCCGGCGCTCTTGCCAGGCCCGCTTCAGCCGCAGATACCATTTCGCCGGCTCGTCCGCCTCGCCGAAATAGAGCGGGCGATGCTCGCCTCGCTTCAGGTTTTCATTCTGCAGGCTGAGGATCGCGCCATCTTGCGCGAGGAAGTCATCCGCCATCGACTGCGCGACAGGCCGGATGAGATCCAGCACCGCGAAGTCCCAGAAAATCACGTGCGCAATGCGCGTCATCTGCGGTTCGGCCGGCGTCATGGCGGTCAGGCCGAGTATGCGGCGCCGGTCATTGCGAATATGCTCGAGCCGCAATGCCGGCAGCCTGAACTCGATTTCGGTCGTCGGGGCGCCGCCGATGAATTTGTAGATGCGGGTATTCGTCGACGGCCGGTGCGCCAACATCTTGAAACCGAGCGGCGTCGGTTCGTACGACTTTACTTTGTCGCGGCGCGCCGCGCCCTCGCGCCACCACCATTGTTTGTGCACGGTCGGCGTGTGCGCCGGGTCCACGAGACCGATCACCGCCTCGTCGAAGGGGCCCGCCGCGTCGACGATGGTCGCCGACTTCGGACGGAATCCTTCGGAGAGCCCGATATCGGGCGGAGCGGTTTCGGGCGCGCCGTCGCCATGGTGAATCCAAATAAGCCCGTTCGCCTCGTGAAGGGCGAAGCGCTTCGTCGATATGGTCGACGGATCGCGCGCTTCCTCTGAGTGGAGGGCGGGAACAGCCGCGCATTTTCCGTCGGACGCCCGGAAGGCCCAGGCGTGATAGGGGCACTCGACCGCCGTCTCGCCGGCGATTTCGCAGAGCCGTCCGGCGGAAAGCGGCGCTGCGCGATGCGGGCAGACGTCGCGCAGCGCGAAGACGACGCTCGCCTTCGTTCGCCCAAGGACGATCGGATCGCCGAAAAGAATGCGGCGCAGCATAGCGCCCGGCTTCACCTCAGCGGAAAGCGCGGCGAGATACCAGAGCCCGTCGAGGGGTTCATTCGCGCTCATGCGGGCCGTCGCGTCTTCATCGCCGCGGCGAGCGTTCCTTCATCAAGATAGTCAAGCTCGCCGCCGACCGGCACGCCCTGGCTGAGGCGCGTTACCGAAACCCTGCTCGAGGAAAGCTGGTCGCAAAGGTAATGCGCGGTCGTCTGGCCGTCGACGGTCGAAGGAAGCGCGAGAACGACTTCCTTGACGCCGCCGACCGATACGCGCGCGACGAGGGATCCGATGTTGAGGTCATTGGGCCCGATCCCGTCGAGCGGCGACAGGAGGCCGCCGAGGACATGATAGCGGCCCTTGTGCGCGCCGGCGCGCTCAAGCGCCCAAAGATCGCCGACGTCCTGAACGACGCACAGGACGCCGGGATCGCGCGAGGCGTCGGCGCAGATCGCGCAAGGGTCGATCGAGTCCCAGTTGCCGCATGTTCCGCACGCCTTCACCTTGTCGGCGGCGTCGATGAGCGCGAAGGCGAGGGGACGCATCAGCGGCTCGCGCTTTTTGAGAAGATGGAGCGCTGCGCGCTTGGCTGACCGCGGACCCAATCCCGGCAGCTTCGCGAGAAGGTCGATAAGGCGCTGAAGTTCGGGGCCGATATTGGGAGAGGGCATGAATTCAATTCTTGGCGCGCTCGGCGCTCATGCGCCGCGAGAATCGGGGGTTTCCAC
>JACADX010000318.1 GCA_013389125.1 Parvularculaceae bacterium
CCTCGGACCAGCGCGCCAGGCGCAGAAGCGGAAACCGGTCTTGCGCGAAAATGCGCTGAAATGGCATTTTGATCGTCAGGCGCGATGACGCAATCGCGCCTGGCGATCCGGAATTCGGCGGTCTCGTGGCGAAATACGTGAAGCTGTCGGCGGGCGATCCCGCGCCGTGGTTCCACCAGAGAACGACGGTCAATCCGCGTTTCGCCTTCGACACCGCCGCCGGGCGCTACATCGTCCTTTGCTTCTTTGCGACCGCGAGCGATCCGCATGCGCGCGCGGCGATCGAAGCGGCGATGAAGCGCCGCGACCTCTTTGACGACGTCAAGGCCTCGTTTTTCGGCGTCAGCAACGACGCCGCCGACGAGGCGGAAAAGCGCGTCGCGGACCGCATTCCTGGAATTCGCTATTTCTGGGACTTCGACGGCGCAGTCGCAAAGGCCTACGGCGCCATGCCGTTCTAGGACGGAGACGAACTCAATCCGACCGCGGCGCCGCGCTGGGTCATTCTCGATCCGTCCTTGCGCATCATCGACGTCATCGCGTTCCGCGACGATCGGGGCGACATCGATCGCGCGCTCGGCTGCGTCGAGGCTTTGCCGCCCGTTGACGACTATCGCGGTCCGAATGGCGCTGCGCCGGTCATCCTGCTGCGGAACGTCTTCGAACCCGATTTCTGCCGAGAGCTCGTCGACCTTTATGAGGCGCATGGCGGCGCGGATTCGGGCTTCATGCGCGAGGTCGGCGGCAAGACCGTCGGTCTCGTCGACTACAGTCACAAGCGCCGGCGCGACTATGCGATCGCCGACCGGAAGATCATCGACCGCACCAAGGCGCTCATCAATCGCCGCGTCGCGCCGGAGATTTTGAAAGTTCACCAGTTCAAGGTGACGCGCATGGAGCGTTATATCGTCGCCTGTTATGATGCGGCGGAGAAGGCGCACTTCAACGCGCATCGCGACAACACGACGAGCGGCACGGCGCATCGCCGGTTCGCGGTGTCGATCAATCTCAATGACGATTTCGACGGCGGCGAGGTCTATTTTCCGGAATACGGCCGGCGCTCCTACAAGCCCGAAATCGGCGGGGCCTGCGTCTTTTCCTGCTCGCTTCTTCATGCAGTGACGCCGATGACGCGCGGCAAGCGCTACGCCTTCCTCCCCTTCCTTTATGACGAGGCGGCGGCGAAACTCCGCGAGGAAAACAACGCCCGTCTCGGCGAGGGGGTCGGACAGTACCGCTCCGGCCTCGCCGGCACTTAACCGGGCCGTTCTCGACGGCGGCGCCGAAGGCGACTAAGAGCGACCCGCCGCGGTTGGGGCCGAACGAATGGCGATGACGCTTGAAGAGGCTGAAGCGCTCGATGCGCGGGATCCGTTGCGGGATTTTGCGACGGAATTCGATCTCCCCGAAGGCGTCATTTATCTCGACGGCAATTCCCTCGGGCCGCCGCCGCGGCGCGCGCTCGTCAAGATCCACCGCTGCGTCGATGATGAGTGGCGAGAGGGGCTTATCAGATCGTGGAACGACGCCGGATGGATCGACCTGCCGCAGCGGGCCGGCGCGAAAATTGCGCGCCTCATCGGCGCGGCGCCCGACGAAGTTCTGGTCTGCGATTCCGTCTCGGTGAACCTTTTCAAGCTCGCCGCCGCGCTCTTGAAACGCAGGAAGGGTCAGTCGCTCGCCGTGGAAGCGGACGAGTTTCCGACCGACCAGCATGTCGCCGAGGGGCTGACGCGCCTCATTGACGCGCCGCTTTTGAGGCTTGCGGCCGGCGAGCGCCCGCCGACGGGCGTCGGCGTCCTCATCAAGAGCCATGTTCATTACAAGACGGCCGAAATCGTCGACATGGACGCGGAAGAAGAGGCCGCGCGCGCGTCGGGCGTCGACATCATCTGGGACTTGAGCCACTCGGCGGGGCTTGTCGGCGTCGATGTCGGCAAGGCGCGGGCGCGCTTCGCAGTCGGCTGCGGGTATAAGTTCCTGAATGGCGGGCCCGGCGCGCCGGCCTTCGTTTACGTCGCGCGCGCCGAGGCTGACGCGCTCCTGCAGCCTTTGTCCGGCTGGATGGGGCACGCCGCCCCGTTCGCTTTTCGCGGCGATTACGAGCCGGCGGCCGGCGTCTTGCGCTTTGCGTCCGGCACGCCGCCGATCCTGTCGATGACGGCGCTTGACGCCGCGCTCGACCTTTTCGACGGCGTCGACATCCGCCTTGTCGAGAAAAAGGCGCGCGCGCTCGGCAGCCTGTTCTTGAGGCAAACGGAAAGCCTCGGGCTTCTCCCGCTTGCGTCGCCGGCGCGCCGCGGCGGTCACGTCTGCCTCAAGAGCGACAACGGCTACGCCGTCATGCAGGCGCTGATCGCGCGCGGGGTCATCGGCGATTTCCGCGCGCCGAACCTCATGCGATTTGGCTTCTCGCCGCTCTATCTTTCCTACGCCGACGTCTGGCGCGCCGCGGCGATCCTTTCCGATATTCTGTTTACGGATGAATGGAAGAAGCCGGTCTACGAAAGACGCGGCAAAGTGACCTGACGCCGTCCTGGAGCTTCGCGCCATGATTCGGAATCAGGGCGCTTGCTCTAGGCTTTGATTTGCGCGGCGTTCTTGCGCAAAACCGCGCACACTTTAGCGCACGCCGCTCCGGCGCGCCGACGCTTTTCAATTCCGCTCCATCGCCTCGACGATGCGGTCGCTTTCGTCGATCGGCGGCAAGGCGTTCAGCGCATCCTGGAAAAAGGCCTGGCCACGGAGCCGATCTCCGGCCGCAAACGCGATAAGGCCGCGGCCGACGAGGGCTTCGTAATTGTCCGGGGTATAGGCGAGAAGGCGGGCGAAGTCCGCGTCCGCCGCTTCAAGGTCCCCGGCTGCCGCCTTGCAGAAGGCGACGTCGATCATCGCGTCGAGCGCCCAGGCGTCGCCCTGGAGGCGCGCCTTCGCGCCCTCGCAGGCGCCGACGCCGAATTCCTTGCCGAGAATCGCGACCGCTTCGGACCGGAAGTCGAAGGCGGGCCCTTGTCCGAGCGTTACGGCGCGATCAAGCGGCAGCCGCGAGGGCCGCCCGACATCGACATTGACCGGGAGGCGGACCGCTCCGCCGCCTGAAGCGCCGGGTGTGAGCCGCTCAGGCGGCGCAAATTGCGGCAGGCGGACGACGCCTTCCGCCGCCGCGTCGCGGAGCGTCGGCGCCGGTTCAAGGACGATCGCGCCGACAAACGGAATTTCGCCGGCCTCGGGCGCCGCCGCTTCCGGTTTGGCCTTGCCATCGTCTCTCAACGACGGCGCTGGCGCGGCCGCGGGCTTTGGCGCAATCGCCGGCGCCGGTTTTGCGGCGACGGTCCCGTCGTCAAAGCGGTATTCGATGCAAGGGGCGGGACCGCCGTCGGTGTCGCATTCAATGAGCCGCGCGCTGGCGATCGCCTTCGCGGCGGAAATCCTCAGAATGCTCGCCGCTCCGGACGAGGTTAGCAGGAGGCGGCGGGCCAGCGCGCTTCGCGCTGCAAGGTCGATGTCGAGATCGGCCGCAACGCCTTTGATCAGGAACGCGCCGGGCTCGCTTTCTTCGATCTCGCAACGCTCGGAACAGATGAGCGCCACGCGAAGGACAGAACCCCGTTCGCCGATCTGGATGTCTTCAAGCGCCGGGCGCGGTTCCGCCGCTATGGCCGCGAACGCCGCGACGACGACGGCGACCGCAGCCGCCGCGGCGATGCGTGCGCTTTCCGTTCTCGTGACCGGCATCGCGGGAGCCATCGGACCCTACCACCGATTCCATTTCCTCCGAGTGTTCGCCGGCAGGGTCAACGAGGAAGCGGATTCCTGCGGGCGTTGAACCGTTCGGAAAACAGGGGAAAATGCCGCCCACCGTCGAACGCTCGGCGGTCTTTATGAGGCACTTCCTTGCCGCCGCCCCGCCAGTTCACATTCCTAGAATTTTTCGCCGGCGGCGGCATGGCGCGACTGGGCCTTGGCGCCGGCTGGCGCTGCCTCTTCGCCAATGACTTTGACCCGATGAAGCGCGACGCCTACGCCGCCAATTTCGGCCTTGAGCATTTTCACGGCGGCGACATCAGCGCCGTCACCTTGACCGATCTCCCCTCCGAGCCGGCTGACCTTGCCTGGGCGTCATCGCCCTGCCAGGACCTGTCGCTCGCCGGCGCGCGCGCCGGTCTCGGCGCCAGACGAAGCGGCGCCTTTTTCGGGTTTTGGCGAATTGTTGAAACGCTTTGCGCGGCGGCGCGGGCGCCCCGGCTTATCGTCATCGAAAACGTCGCCGGACTCCTCACGTCGAATGACGGCGCCGACTTCGTCGCCGTCGTTTCGCTGATGGCGTCGCGCGGCTACGTCATCGGCGCACTGGTCTTGAACGCCGCCGCCTTTGTCCCGCAATCGCGACCGCGCCTCTTCATTGTCGCAAGGCGCCGCGCAGACGGCGACGACTGGCCGAGAGTGCGGCCTGCGGACGACGGCGCGCCGCAAGCCCTCCTCGACGCCGTCGCGAAGCTTGGCCGCAGCGCAAAGGCAAGCTGGCGTTGGATCGATGCGAGGCCGCAGGCGGAACGCGTCGTCTCTCTTGCCGACATCCTAGAAGAGGGAGCGCCCTTTGATCCGCATCGCGTGACAATGGCGCGGCTCGCCGCCATGGCCCCGCGCCAGCGCGATCAGGTCAATCGCCTCGCCGCCTCGGGCGACCGGCATGTCGGCGCCGCGTTCCGGCGCATCCGGGTCGAAGCGGGCGTCAAGCACGCGCGCGTCGAGGCGCGCTTTGACGGAATCGCCGGCTGCGTCCGAACGCCGGCGGGCGGCTCGTCGCGGCAGATCATCTTCGAGATCGACGGCGGCAGGATTCGTTCGCGGCTGATGACGCCGCGCGAAGCGGCGCGCGCGATGGGCCCTGGCGAGGATTACCGGCTCCCCAATCGGGCGACGGCGGCCTTGAAGCTTGTCGGCGACGGCGTTTCGCCGCCGGTCGTCGCCTTCCTTGCGCGGACGGTGCTGGAGCCCGCCCTTCACGCCCGGCGGGCGGCGGCGTGACCCGCGCCGGAAAGCGCGCCGACATCGTCCCGCCGGAGAAGCGCTCCGAGATCATGCGTGCGGTGAAGGGAACCGACACCGGGCCCGAGCGGGCGCTCCGGAAATCGCTTTTCAAGCTGGGCTTTCGCTATCGCCTCAACGCGAAGGGCCTTCCCGGAAAGCCCGACCTCGTGTTTCCGAAATACCGCGCCATTGTGTTCGTGCACGGATGTTTCTGGCACGGCCATGAC
>JACADX010000149.1 GCA_013389125.1 Parvularculaceae bacterium
ACATCAAGGTGGCGCAGGCTTTCGGCGTTCCCGAGCAGTCGAGCGCCCGCACCCAGAACTGCAGGCCCCCCGCCGTCTGAACATGCGCGACCGGCGCGCCGGTCCTTGCGTCTTCGATGACGCTGGTCGCAAGACCGGCCTCGCCGAGGATCGACTGAAGCTCCGCCGCCGTCACCGCGCGCATCGTCTGCGCGACCGCCGGCGACGCGGCGATGAGGACCGTCGACAGGACGGCCGTTAAAACCCGCACCATGAAACGCCCCTCAATTCCCCGGGACGATACTGCGGCAATGAGCGCGCCCTTGGCAATCGCGGCGCCGCAGACAGCGCGCCGCTCGCCGCGTTGACAGGAGGCTCGGCGCGCCTATTGTCCCCCGCTCAGCTCGCGGCCTGCAATCTCCAAGGGAATTCTGAAGGACGAATCAATGGCTTCGGACCCCGCTCCGGCGAAAACCATGAGCCGGCCCTTGTCCCCGCACCTTGGGATCTGGCGCTGGACGGCGACCATGGCCGCCTCGATCACCCATCGGGCGACCGGCCTTGCGCTTTATGCGGGCACGATCCTCCTCGCGGCATGGGCCTTCGCCGCCTCGCGCGGCGAGGCCTTCTTCGCGCCGGTCGGCGCGTTCCTCGCCTCGCCTTTCGGCGCCCTCATCCTTTTCGGCTACGCCTTCGCCCTCCTCTTTCACAGCATCAACGGGCTCCGGCACCTTTACTGGGATATGGGCCGCGGCCTTGGCGTCAAGACGGCGCGCATGACCGCCTGGTACGCCTTCGCCGCGTCGATCCTGCTCGCCGTCGCCATCGTCGCGGCCGGCGTTTCAGCGCGCGGCGGATGAGCGGGAGACGGCGATGACGCACAAGGGCACGGCCGGGTTCATCGCGCAGCGGGCGAGCGCCGTTCTCCTCTTGCCGCTTGTCGCCTGGTTTCTTTACGGCGCGGTCGCCAACGCCGGCGCCTCCTTTGAGGAAATGCGCGCCTGGATCGGCGCGCCGTTCAATGCGGCGATGATGGGCCTTTTGATCCTCGTCGGCGGCTTTCACATGCGGATCGGCATGAACGAGATCATCGACGATTACGCCGACAAGGGGTTTCGCGGCGTCTTCAAGCTCCTCAATCTCTTCGCCTGCCTCGGCGCCGCCGCGCTCGGGGTCTGGTCCTTGTACGTCCTTTCATCCTGAAGACCGAGAGACATGGCCGCCGCATACGAAATCATCGACCATGAGTATGACGTCGTCGTCGTCGGCGCCGGCGGCTCCGGCCTTCGCGCGACGCTCGGCGCGGCGCAGGCGGGATTGAAGACAGCCTGCGTCACCAAGGTCTTTCCGACGCGATCGCACACCGTCGCCGCGCAAGGCGGCATCTCCGCCGCGCTCGGCAATATGGGCGCCGACGACTGGCGCTGGCACATGTACGACACGGTCAAGGGATCGGACTGGCTCGGCGACCAGGATGCGATCGAGTATCTCTGCAAGAACGCGCCGGCCGCCGTTTACGAGCTCGAACACTGGGGAGTTCCCTTCAGCCGCACCGAGGAAGGCAAGATCTATCAGCGCGCCTTCGGCGGCATGACGAAGAATTGCGGCGAAGGGCCGATCCAGCGCACTTGCGCCGCCGCCGATCGCACCGGCCACGCGATGCTGCACACGCTTTACGGCCAGTCGGTGAAGCGGAACGCGAAGTTCTTCATCGAGCATTTCGCGCTCGATCTCATCATGGACGACGACGGCGCATGCCGCGGCCTTGTCGCCTGGCGGCTCGACGACGGCTCGATTCACCGTTTCAACGCGAAGATGACGATCCTTGCGACCGGCGGCTACGGGCGCGCCTATTTCACCTGCACCGGCGCGCATTCTTGCACCGGCGACGGCAACGCGATGGTGCTGCGCGCCGGCCTGCCCTTGCAGGACATGGAGTTCGTGCAGTTCCACCCGACCGGCGTCTACGGCGCCGGGATGCTGATCACGGAAGGCGTCAGGGGCGAAGGCGGGTACCTGACGAATTCCGAAGGCGAGCGCTTCATGGAGCGCTATGCGCCGTCGGCCAAGGATCTCGCAAGCCGCGATGTCGTCAGCCGCGCGATGACGATCGAGATCCGCGAGGGAAGAGGCGTCGGGCCCCTAAAGGACCATATCCACCTTAACCTCAATCACCTCGACCCGAAGATCATTCACGAGCGGCTTCCCGGGATCGCCGAGACGTCGCGCATCTTCGCCGGCGTCGACGTGACGAAGGAGCCGATACCGGTGCTGCCGACCGTGCACTACAATATGGGCGGCATACCGACGAATTTTCACGGCGAGGCCGTCACGAAGCGCGGCGACGACTCGGACGCCGTCGTAAGGGGATTGATGGCGGTCGGCGAGGCCGCGTGCGTCTCCGTGCACGGGGCCAATCGTCTCGGCTCGAACTCCTTGATCGACCTTGTCGTCTTCGGCCGCGCCGCAGGCCTTCGCTGCGGCGAAGTCGTCAAGGCGAATGAGCCCCCGCGGCCGCTGCCGAAGAACGCCGGCGACGAGGCGCTCGCGCGCCTTGACCGCTTCCGCTACGCAAAGGGCGCCGCGCCGACCGCAAAGCTCCGCCTCGCCATGCAGAAGGTTATGCAGGAGCACTGCGCCGTCTTCCGCGCCGGAGAGGTCCTTGAAGAGGGCTGTCGGCGCATCAAGCGGGTCTATGAGGAAATGTCCGATATCGGCGTTTCCGACCGAACGATGGTCTGGAACACCGATCTCGTCGAGACCCTGGAGTTCGACAATCTCATCGCGCAGGCGATCGTGACGCTTGAAGGCGCGGCGAACCGGAAAGAGAGCCGCGGCGCGCCCGCCCGCGAGGACTACCCGGAGCGCGACGACGCCAACTGGATGAAGCACACTGCCGCCTGGTTTTCGAACGGCAAGGCGACGCTCGATTATCGCCCCGTCCACGCTTTCACGCTGACCGATGAGGTCAAGTACATCGAGCCGAAGAAGCGGGTTTATTAGGCCCCTTTTTAAGGCGCGCCTGCCGGCGGAAAATCGGTCGCGATTGCATAGTCGGGATGGCGTTCCGGTTCTTTGGTCGGCGCGCCTTTTCGCGCAAAACCGGTTTCCACTTTTGAGCCCGGCGCGCTAGGCTGCGCCGCAAGAGGGGTCGCCGGTGGATTTTCGGGAGTTCTTCAGGAAGCTTGATCTGGGGCCGTTCCGTTTTCGCGAATGGGCCTCGCAGTTCAGCTTCTTCACCCTCGCCGTTCTCTTCGCGCTCGCCGGCCATCTCGCCTTCGCAGGGTTCCTCAATGCGCTTGCCGGCTTCGGCGTCGATTTCGAGGCGATCGACGAAAGTCATAGCCTCGTTCCGGCGCTCCAGGTGCTGCTTTTCGCCGTGCAAACGGGGCTTATCGTCTGGGCGATCTCCAGGGTCGGCATCCCGATGAACAAGACGCTCGTCGGGGTCGCGGCGTTGTTCTGGGCGGCGGCGATGCTGATGATCACCTTCGTCTCGGCGCAGTGCGATCTCTCCGGCGCCTGTCTTTGAGGCGGCTTCGCGTTTCGTTAACCAAAGAACCGAACTTGCCTGTTAGCGTCGCCGCATGACGGCGTTCCAAGGCGCATCCCTTCTCGACCGCATCAGAACCGGCGACTATCTCGACCGCGCGCGCGTCCGGCGCCTCGCCGTCATCTTTCTCGTCGTCGGGCTTTTGAGCCTTGGCGCCCTCATCGCGACGTCCGACGGCTTCAAGGATCGCCTCGGCCGTCCGCTCGGGACGGATTTCATGGCGTTTTATGTCGCCGGAACGATCGTCGATGAAAAGGGCGGCGCCGCCGCTTACGACGCCGCAGAGCAATACGCCGCGCACCAGCGGATGTTCGGCGAGGAGAAGCCGCGCTTCTGGCCTTATCTTTATCCGCCGGCGTTTCTTTTCATCGCGGCGGCGCTCGCTTTCCTCCCCTATCTTGCGGCCTGGCTTTTCTGGTCCGGGGGAACGCTCGCGCTTTACCTCGGGGCGATGCAGCGACTTGCGCCCGGCGCCTTCGCCCTCCTCCTCGCTGTTTCGTTTCCAGCCGTTCTCACCAATTTCATGCATGGACAGAACGGCTTTCTCATC
>JACADX010000302.1 GCA_013389125.1 Parvularculaceae bacterium
CGTTCGAGGTCGGCAGGTGCGACGCCGCCTTGCCGGTCGCCGTCGTTCCATTATGGCAGGACGCGCAATTGCCCGTGACCGCCGCATGGTTGAACGTCGCGTTCGACCACCCTGTGATCGAATGACATTCGCCGCAGTCCGCGACGGTGACGATGTGGCCGGAGGTCTTGCCCTGCGCCTCACGCCCGTTGTGGCAGACGGCGCATGGTCCCGACACGGTCGAATGATCGAAGCGAGCGGGCGTCCAGCCATTCGTTGCGTGGCATTCTTCGCATTGATTGCCCGAGCGAACGTGATTTGGCGGCTTACCCGACGCGAGCGAACCATTGTGACAGGCCCCGCAGAGTTTCGGCGCGCCCTCGAAGACGCCGTTCAAATGACAGCTCTCGCAGTCAACATCGCGGTGCCGCCCGTCGAGGGGAAAGCCGGTCTTCACGTGCACGGCGATTTCATCCGTCGTCGGTTTCGCCTCGGCGCGCGGGCCCAGGGCGAACAAGGAGCAGATCGTCGCGAAGAACGCCAGAAGAAACGCGCGCACGCGCCATTGCGGCGCAGGTTTCGCCATTCTAGCTAGACCGCTATTTGACGCCATGCGGCCGTCCACATCCAAGGTTCTGGTCGAACTCGCCCCGACTGAGTTAACGTTTTGTTACGCGCCGTCGCTCAGGCGTCGTGCGACTCATTCTCATTTTCATCCGTTTACAGACCATTCTGCGGATTACAGAGCATTTCGGCGTTTTGAAAAGGCTTACGCGCCCACTCTTAATTGAATTTAATGCGAACGGCGGATTACCGCGTTTTCATCCGTAACCTGACTATGGCATTTTGATCTCGGAAAACGACGTCGTTGTGTGGCAACGCTCGCACGAAGCGCCGTATTGCCCATGATGTCGATCATCGCGGCGGTGACAGGAAATGCAGGCGCTGGAGACGCGGACCTCGCCCTTTGACGCGTCGCGGTGGCAGGCGGCGCATTTCAGCCCCTGATGGGCTCCGGTCAGCGCGAAATCAGTCTCGGCGTCATGATCGAATCGCCAATACGCCCAGTCGTTCGGATTGTGACAGAGGCCGCAATTCGCGCCTAGGGCGCCCGCGTGCGCGTCATCCTCCAAATGGCACGACACGCAATCGGTCGAGGTTTCAGAAAATTCTCTTGACTGATGGCAATCGTCGCACTCGGCGGTCTTATGTTTCCCGAGCAGAGGGAAAACGGTGAGATCATGGTCAAACTTGACCGACGCGGTCCATGAAGACTCATTATGACAGGTTTCGCAGGCAGGACCTTGGCCGCCTTTATGCGGATCATCGTCCCGATGGCAATCAACGCAAGCGCGCCCCGGCAGTGATTTCGTCACGGGCTCCAAATGGCAGCTTTCGCAGCCGACGCCGCGATGGGCGCCGCGCAATCGGAATTTCGTTCTTCGATCATGGTCGAACTTCACGGACGTCCAGGCGAATGCGTCATGGCATGACGCGCAATCCGCGCCGTTGCGGCCTTTGTGGACATCATCCTTTGCATGACATGACGCGCATGCCGTCTTCAGTTTCGGCACAACCAAGGTGCCGGTATGGCAAGCGGCGCAGGCGATTGTCGCGTGCCTGCCGACAAGCGCGAAGCGAGTGCGCGCGCCATGGTCGAAGACGATCTCCGTCCACGCCGAAGGCGAGTGGCAACTCTCGCAATCGGCGCCGAAGGCGCCTTCGTGCGCGTCATCGCTGCGGTGACAGTCGATGCAGGCCGTCGAGGCGCCCTGAAACGTCTTGTCGGCGTGGCAGGCGTCGCACTGGGCGGTTTGATGCTTGCCTTTTAGAGGAAATTTCGTCTTCGAATGGTCGAATTCGACGTTTCGCCAGTCGGCGACGACATGGCAGTCGGCGCACGCCGTTCCGAGCGCGCCTTTGTGCGGATCCGAATCCGCATGGCAGGAAACGCACGACGTCGGCGCGTCACGATATTTTGCGTCGGCGGCATGACACTCGGCGCAAGCGACGCCGAGATGGCCGCCCATCAACGGATAGTCCGTCAACCGATGGTTGAAGGCCGTTTTGTCGAAAGGTGCGATCTGCGCCGCTCGTCCCTTGTGCTCGGCGTGGCAGAAAGAGCAGGAAGCGGTCGCCGCGTCCGGCGCTTTGCCATGAAATCCCTTTCTCGCCCGGACGTCGAGCGCAATTTCCTTATGGCATTCGAGGCAGAGGCCGTTTTGCGCGCCCTTGTTGAATGAGGCGTGGCAGGAATCGCAAGTCGCTTCGGGAATCGCGTGAACCCTTGACAAGTCGCCGGGCGAAACGAGCTTTTCGATCACGTTCTGCCCAACCGCAGGCGCGCCGAAAAAGGCTGTCGCCGTTGCAGCGAATATGACCGTGCGGAACTTAATAGTGATGGACCGCAACGACATGCACGATCGCCGTGAGAATGAGAAGAATGAACAATGGCAAGTGCAGGATGTGCCACGCAGCAAAAAGTCGTTCGTAGAATCCGAGTTCTGCGGCTTGCTCGACGCGGCGGAAATACCGCCGGCAGAAGTCGAGATGCGAGCGTAACGCCGTCTGTCGCGCCGATCCTTGCGCCGAGCGCCGCAGTTTTCGCCGCAGATCGCGGCGCAACGCCGCGTGAAGCCGCCTCGCCGACGCCGTGACTACGAACGCCTTTGCCGCGGCGGACCCCATTGTGTTCGGCTCGAAAAACGCCTGCCGCTCAAGATTGTCGAAGCGCGCGGCGAGCTGAGGCGCGACTTCCGTGTTCATCAGATCGCGGAATTGCCGCGCCTCCGCCGAGAGATCGCGAATTTCAGCGCGCACGCCGTAGAGGCCCTTGTGCGTTTTTGCGTAAATATAGCGGCCGACAAGACCGCTTCCGGCGACAAGAAGCATCGACCAAAGCGACACGTTGCTGTTGAGCGCGCCGAGGCCGAAATTCGCGTGATAGAGAATGAATGTCGGGCCAATAAGACCCAGCGCCATATGTGTGCGGAAAAAGAAACCGACCGTTCCCATCTTGCGCATGAACGGCGCATGTTTGCGCATCGGATAAGCAAGCAGCGCGAGCATGCTGAGCGCGCCGACAATGCCGAATGCGTAGCCCCACCCTGATTCAGCCGAAGGAAGGCGACCGCGATGGAGCCATCCCCATGCAAGCGAGGCAATAATCAGCGCGCCGAAGAGGAGCGTGCCGCCCGCCGCAGTTCGTCGACGCGCAGGAGTCTGCAGGTTCGACCTCATCACCGACGTCGCTTGATCGGCCGTTGCGGCGTTAATAGTGCGAGTCATTCTCAGAGAAACTCCGGCGCATCCGGACGATACGCAACGTTGCAGTCCGCGTCTCGATGCAAAGTCGAATCGAACAATTAATAGATTTTTACGTGACCGGCCTTCAAAACGGATATTTATCCGGAGACCCAACCCGGAATTTTTCGGTCGAACGCCATGGCGCCGGAACTCGGACAAATGTCGATCATGCTGGCGCTGGCGCTTGCTGTCGTCCAGTCGATCGCGCCGCTAGTCGGCGCGATGCGTCGCGACCTCGTGCTGATGCGGCTTGGCGATTCACTGGCCGTGGGACAGCTGTCGTTCGTCGCCTTTGCGTTCGGAGCGCTCTGTTACGCGTTCTTAATTTCCGACTTCTCGGTCCGGGTCGTCGCTGAAAATTCGCACACGCTGCAACCGGCGCTTTACAAGTTCGCCGGAACATGGGGGAACCACGAAGGATCGATGCTTTTGTGGGCGATGATCCTAGCTTTGTTCGGCGCCGCCGTCGCGCTTTTCGGCAAGGATCTCCCGACGACGCTGAAGGCGCGCGTTCTATCCGTGCAAGGAATGATCGGAGCGGCGTTTCTGGCTTTCATCGCATTTACGTCGAACCCGTTTGACCGCCTCGCGCCAGCGCCGTCCGAGGGCGCTGAACTCAATCCGCTCCTGCAAGACCCTGGGCTCGCCTTCCATCCGCCGTTCCTCTACCTCGGCTATGTCGGTTTCTCGATGGCGTTTTCGTTCTCGGTCGCCGCTCTGATCGAAGGACGCGTTGATTCGGCATGGGCGCGCTGGGTGCGGCCATGGGCGCTCGCGGCGTGGTGCTTCTTGACCATCGGAATCGCGATGGGGAGCATCTGGGCCTATTATGAGCTTGGATGGGGCGGCTGGTGGTATTGGGATCCGGTCGAAAACGCCTCTTTCATGCCCTGGCTCGTCGGCACGGCGCTCCTTCACTGCGCGCTCGTCGTCGAACGCCGGCAGACGCTCGTCAACTGGACGATCCTTCTCGGCATTCTGACATTCTCGCTGAGCCTAATCGGGACATTCCTCGTCCGCTCGGGCGTGCTGACGAGCGTTCATGCGTTCGCGCTGGATCCGGCGCGCGGAGTTTTCATCCTGGCCATTTTGCTCGGCGCGTCGATGGGCGCGCTTGCGCTCTACGCCTGGAGGGCCCCGGCCCTCGCCGCAGGTCCGACCTTCGCTCCGGTGAGCCGCGAAGGCGCGCTCGTGCTTAACAACATCGTCCTCATGGCGGCCGCCGGGACCGTCTTTCTCGGGACTTTTTACCCGTTGCTGATCGATGTTATCGGCGATGACAAGATTTCAGTCGGGCCCCCCTACTTTCAGAGCACGTTCGCGCCGTTGATGCTTCCGCTGTTGCTCGTCATGTCGGTCGGACCGATGCTCAAGTGGCGAAAGGACCAGCTCCCGGCCGCCGCCAGGAAACTGCGGACGCCAATTATTCTTGCCGGCGGCGCCTTGATTCTCGCTTCCGTCGCCTTGAAGTCGGTTTTGTCAGCTGTCGGATTGGCGCTGGCGGTCTGGCTGGTCGCCGGCGCGCTGGCGATACTTGCGCAGCGTATTCGCGCGGGGGCGGTTGCGTTCGGCGAATCGGCAAGGCTCGCGCTCTCGCTGCCCGGCGCCACGCTGGGTATCATCCTCGGTCACGCTTCCATGGGCGTGTGCGTTGCGGGCATCGTCGCGATGAGCGCTTGGGCGAAGGAGGATGTTCAAATGCTCGGGCCCGGCGAGAAGCTCGAGATTTCGGGGTACGTCTTTACATTGGAGGACGTATCGCTTGCAGCCGGCCCCAATTACGAGGCCGAACGCGCGACATTCCGCGTTATGCGAGGCGGTCGTCCGGCCGCCGAACTTGTGAGCGAGCGCCGCTATTACCCCGCCCGCGGCGTCGAGACGACGGAAGCCGGCATCCGCTCGAATCCCTTCGTCAATCTTTATGTTGCGCTCGGCGAAGCGCGCGATGGGCGACATGTGGTTCGCGCCTATGTTCATCCGCTCGCCGCTTTCATCTGGATAGGAGCGCTTGGAATGGCCGCCGGCGGCGCGATCTCTCTAACCGATCGCCGTTTCCGCCTAGGCGCGCGAATTAGGCTCGACCCGGCGCCGTCGCCGGCGCGGGCGGCGTAGATCCTATGCGCTTTTCCGCCGCTATTCCATTCGCGCTGATGGCGCTCATCGGCGCCGGCCTCGCGCTGGGGCTGACGCGCGATCCGCGCCAGTTGCCCTCAATGCTGATCGATCGGCCGCTGCCGGCTTTTGACCTTCCTGCGATTGCGAACGGCGGCGGGTTTTCGAGCGCTGACGTCGCCGGCAAGGTAGCGCTCATCAATGTCTTCGCCTCATGGTGCAGCGCCTGCCGCGTCGAACATCCGACACTGATGAGGCTTGCAGCGGCGAAGCGCGCGCCGATCTACGGCGTCGATTGGAAAGATAAAGCGGAAGACGGCGCGGCCTGGCTTAGGCGCTATGGCGACCCTTACGTCGCGACTGGTCTCGATTTCGAGAGCCGGCTCGCCATCGAGCTTGGGGTCACCGGCGCGCCCGAGACGTACATCGTCGATAAGAGCGGCAGGATTCGCTACAAGCAGATTGGTCCGATTACGGATGAGGTGTGGGCGGAAACGATTGAGCCGCTCGTGGCGTCGCTTGAACAGGAGACCGGATCTTGAAGCGCCGCGCGTTTGCTATTTGCGTCGCGTCCGCGTGCGCGTTCGGGCCCGCCCTCGCCGTCAATCCGGACGAGAAGCTCGCCGATCCGACGCTTGAAGCGCGCGCGTTGGCGCTAAGCCGCGAAATTCGGTGCGTTGTCTGTCAGAACCAGTCGATCGACGATTCGAACGCGCCTCTTGCCGCAGACATGCGAGTCATCGTGCGCGAACGCATCGCTGCTGGCGACGGCGACGCCGAGGTAAAGAATTTTCTCGTCAGTCGCTACGGGAACTTTGTCTTGCTGCGACCGCCGATGAGGGCGGACACTTGGTTCTTGTGGTTCGGTCCGGCGCTCTTCCTCATTGCGGGCGCGGCGGGATTCGCCGCCTATCTAAGGCGTCCCGCCATTCCCGCCTCGCAGGCCGTCCCCGAACTCAGCGCCGACGAACGGCGGCGGCTTGAGGAACTTGAACGGCGAGGCGGCGCGTGATCTGGGCGCTCTTCACCCTCATGCTGGGCGCGGCGGCGGCCTTCGTGGCGGCGCCTCTCTTGACGCGGCGATGCGCGTCCGCCCGGCAAGGCGTGCGCGCCGACGTGTTCCGGCGCCAGCTTGCGGAAATCGAAGCGGAATTAGAGACCGGCGTGATCGCGGAACCGGAGGCCGCCGCTCTGCGC
>JACADX010000375.1 GCA_013389125.1 Parvularculaceae bacterium
GTCATGATGACCGGCGATAACCGGACGACAGCCGAGGCGGTCGGCCGCGGGCTCGGGATCGACGCGATCGAAGCGGAAGTCCTTCCCGATCACAAGGCGCAGGTTGTCAAACGCCTGCGGAACGAAGGCCGCGTCGTCGCCATGGCGGGCGACGGCGTCAACGACGCCCCGGCGCTCGCCGCCGCCGATGTCGGAATCGCCATGGGAACGGGAACGGATGTCGCGATCGAAAGCGCCGGCGTGACGCTCCTCAAGGGCGACCTCGGCGGCATCGTGCGGGCGCGGACGATCTCGAAAGCGACGATGCGCAACATCCGCCAGAATCTCTTCTTCGCCTTCGCCTACAATGTCGCCGGAATTCCGATCGCCGCCGGCGTTCTCTATCCGCTGACGGGCGCGCTCTTGTCGCCGATGATCGCCGCCGCGGCGATGGCGGCGAGCTCCGTCTCGGTGATCGCCAATTCTTTGCGGCTCAACCGGGTTGAGCTTTCGAAAGCGGGCGCATGAGAATCGCCGGCGCGCGGCGGACGCGTCAGAATCCGTCCTCATCCCCGAGGATGCGGCCGCCGTCGTCGGTCTTCCGGTAAGGCGTCTGGCATTGCTGGTAGCCTTGACGCCAGCCGGACCGGTAAGCGCGGTCGGTCTCGAACTGATGCTCGTCCTTGACGCGCTTTGTCGAGAAGCTCTTTTCAAGCTCATGCGCGGTCGCGCAGCCGTCGCCATAGCCGGAAAGAAACGCCGGGTCCTCGGTCAAAACGGGATCGCCGGCGCAGGCGGCGAGGAACAGCGCGCCGGCGGCGCCAACAAAAACTTTCAACACGTTAACGCCTGCCACGATAGGGATTTGGACCGAGAGACCAGGGATTTGTAGGCGACCGGCGCGCAAATGCCAATCGCGCCGACCCAACCCCTAATCCCCAGTCCCTAAACCCTAATCCCTAGTCCCCAATCCCTGTCTTCAACCGACCTTAACCCTGTCAGGCCTAGAACCGCCCCGCGAGGCGGCTGAAATCACAGGACCTTGATGTCGACGCAGGATCGAGCGACCGAAGACGAGGAAACCGCGCCCTTAAGCGATGTCGGGCTCACCCCGGCCTCGACCCGCGGCCACACCCCCCGCGAGGTGATGGTCAGGAAGCTCTGCGACATCGTCGTCCTGCCGGCCGCGCGCCTTACCGCCAATGAGCGCTCGTTTGTCGCCGACATCATGCTGCAAACGCTCGACAAGGTCGAAGAGGACATTCGGCTCGAAGTCGCGCGCCGGATCGCGCGCGTCGCCGAGCCGATGATCCGCCGCGTCGAACCCATACCGGAGGCGCTTCTCATCGAATGCGCGCGGCTGGGAAAGACGGCGCATCGCGAAATGATCGCGCGCCGGCTCGACCTCACGGCCTCGCTCGCCGACGTCGTGCTTGAATACAACGAGCCGGATGTCGCCAAGCTTCTCCTGCGGCGCGACGAGTTCCAGTTCTCTCCGACCGCGATCGATCTTCTCGTCAGCCGCTCGACCTCGGATCAAGAAATTCAGGCGCTGCTCCTCCGGCGGCGCGAGCTTGAGCCCGCGCACGGCTTCATGATGTTCTGGTGGGTCGGCGGCGAGGCGCGCCGCCGCATCCTGACCCGCTTTGCGCTGGATCGCGCCATCATCCAGGACGCCATGCAGGATCTTTACGCGCGCGTCTTCCGCGGCGACGGCGCCGATCCGTTCGTCAAGGAAATCCTCATCATGCTCGACCGGCGCCATCGCCCGCGCGGCGTCAACGGCGAGCCTGTCAACATGGACGTCGTCATCAAGACGCTGATCGCGGCGCGCAAATATCCGGCGCAGGAAATCATTCACGCCGCCGGCATGATCGCCGGCGTCAGCCGGGAACTCACCGCGCGCATTCTCCGCGATCCGGGCGTTGAGCCCTTCGCCGTGATGTGCAAGAGCCTCGGCATGCCGCGTTCGGAGTTCTTCGCCATCGTCTCGCGCAAGGACGCCGAAAACCCGCTATCGCCCGAGCGCGCCGAAGAAACGCTCGGCGTCTTCGATTCGATGGCGCGCGATTACGCGCGCGCGGTCCTTCGCTACTGGGACTGGGACGGAAACCCGAGGATCGCCCGCATCACCCGCCTCCTCGGCCTTGACGAGGACGTCGCGGTCTGATCGCCGCGCCGCGCAAGCGTGAGGCGAGATGCGCGTCAGCCGGCCCATTGCTCCGCGTCCGGCGGAATCTGGCGCGTCGCCCTTCCGGCGGCGAATCCTGAAGCATTTTTCGCGATCCGATTAAGCGCAATTTAAACGCGTTTTGCTAGCAAGGCGTCAGCGTCGGTTGCGGCCTTGCGTATCTAGGCTGCTTCCGGCGTTTTTTTTCGCTGGTGCGGCGTCTCCTGCAACATGCGCGTCGGGAAACGGCCGACGCTTTTTGGAAAACGCGCGCGGGCCTTAAACCTCACCTTAAGGTTAAAAACATCCGACAATTCGATGCGCGTTCTGCGCGCGGCTTTAACGCCTCATGCGCGATTATCGAGAGACGGGGCGGCAAGCCCAGTCGAGGATTCCGGGAGGACGCATGCTGGCGTCGATGCGTGTCATAGTCTTTGCGTCGCAAAAGGGGGGCTCGGGCAAGACAACGCTCTCGGGCCACATTGCGGTTGAAGCGGGAAGAGCCGGCGCGGGGCCCGTCGCGCTCATCGACACCGATCCGCAAGGCTCGCTTGCGAAATGGTGGAACGTCCGCGAGGATCCCAATCCCGCCTTCATCCAGTCGGTTTTCTCCAATCTGTTCCAGGACCTCGACCGCGCGCGCGACGAAGGCTTCCGTCTCGTCGTCATCGACACGCCGCCGGCCGTCACCCGCGCGATTTCAGAGGTCGTCAATTTCGCCGACCTCGTCGTCGCGCCGACCCGGCCGAGCCCGCACGATCTTCGCGCCGTCGGGCCGACCGTCGACATCGCGCAGGCGCGCGGCAAGCAGCTGGTCTTCGTCGTGAACGGCGCGACGCCGAAGGCGCGCATCACGTCGGAAGCCGCGATCGCGCTTTCCCAGCACGGCACGGTCGCGCCGACCGTCATCCATCACCGCGTCGATTACGCCGCGGCGATGATCGACGGGCGCACGGTCATGGAGATCGATCCTTATTGCAAATCCGCGCAGGAAATCTCCGAGCTCTGGCAATATCTCGACCAGCGATTAAAGCGCGCCGAAGGCGGCATAAGGTCGCCGGAAGAAAACGCGGCCGCCGCCGCCGCGCAGCAAAGCCGCGTCTTCGGCCGCCGCGCGGCCCAGTGA
>JACADX010000339.1 GCA_013389125.1 Parvularculaceae bacterium
GCATCGCCGATCATCCCATCAACAAGATCGAGCAGATCCTCCCGTGGCGCATCTACGCCGCGTAGTTCCCCGGACGCTTACGATGTTTCGATCCGTCTTCAACCAGAAACTCTCCGCGAACAGGCCGGGCGGCGAGGCGGCGGCGACGTCCACAGCGAAATCGCCGGAGCCTCAGTAACGGGCGCTGGCGCCGGTCTTTCCGATCGGAGCCCCTTAGCCCCGGTTAAGGGCCGACTTCACGCCGAACAGCACGAAGATGAGAATGAGGAACATGATGAAATAGGCGAGAAGCGTTCCCGCTTCGAGCCCGTAAAACTGCTGCCAGCTGGCGTTGATCTGCCCCACCGCCCGGCTCCCCGTTTGGGCCGCGACCGATCCGCCGTCCGTCGCGACCGGTCCTCTCATCACGCCGCGAATGAACCCGCCAAGCGCGAACAGGACGAGCGCGAGCAGGGTCATCGAGCCGATCTGCGCGCCGCGCTGCATGAGGAAGGCCGCAATCGCGATCGCCCCTGCGGCGATCACAACGCTGATCATGTCGCCGCCCAGAAAAGTCGCCTTAAAGACATCGACCACGTCGCCGAGAATTGTTTCGAGCATTCCGCCCCTCCGTCGTTGCGCCCCCTAAAGCGCGCCCTTTGAAACGGCGGCCCTATTCCGTCCGCCCGACGCAATAATTAACGGGATTCCGCGCCTCCATCCAGACGATTTGATCGCCGCAGTGCAGCAAGAAAAACCCCGACGGTCGCCCGCCGGGGTTGATTCAGCAAGAACGTCTGAGGACGTTTCAGTGGAACGCGTGCGCGTCGCCTCGGTCGAAGCGCGGCAGCTCGTTGAACTGGTGGAACGGCGGCGGCGAAGGCAGCGTCCATTCGAGCGTCGTCGCGCCCACGCCCCAGGGATTTGCGGCCGCGCGCTTCCTGTAGATGAAGAACGCATCGATCATGCAAAGAAGGAAGATGGCCATGCCGACGAGCGTGACGGCGTAGCCGACCGACGACCAGTAGTTCCACTCCGCGTAAGCAAGCGGATAGTCGATATAGCGCCGCGGCATCCCTTGAAGGCCGAGAAAATGCTGCGGGAAGAAGATGAGGTTCACGCCGATGAACATCACCCAGAAATGCAGCGCGCCGAGCCATTCGCGGTACATCTTTCCGGTCATTTTAGGGAACCAGTAATACCACGCGGCGAAAATGCCGAACACGGCGCCGAGCGAGAGCACGTAATGGAAGTGCGCGACGACGTAATAGGTGTCGTGAAGATAGTGGTCGATGCCGGCGTTGGCGAGCACGACGCCGGTTACGCCGCCGACCGTGAAGAGGAAGATGAAGCCGACGGCCCACAGCATCGGCGTCTTAAACTCGATCGAACCGCCCCACATCGTCGCGATCCAGGAGAAGATCTTGATGCCGGTCGGCACGGCGATGACCATCGTCGCCGCGACGAAATAGGCTTTCATGTTCACGGAAAGGCCGACCGTGTACATGTGGTGCGCCCAGACGATAAAGCCGACAAACCCGATCGCGACCATGGCGTAAGCCATGCCGAGATAGCCGAACACGGGCTTTTTCGAGAACGTCGACACGACGTGCGAGACGATCCCGAAGGCCGGGAGGATGAGGATATAGACCTCCGGGTGGCCGAAGAACCAGAAAAGGTGCTGGAAAAGCAGCGGATCGCAGCCCTCCGCCGGATTGAAGAACGGCGTGTTGAAGTTGCGATCGGTGAGAAGCATCGTGATCGCGCCGGCGAGAACGGGGAGCGAGAGCACGAGAAGGAACGCCGTCACCAGGACCGACCAGGCGAAAAGCGGCATCTTGTGCAAGGTCATGCCGGGCGCGCGCATGTTGAAGATCGTGGTGATAAAGTTGATCGCGCCGAGGATCGATGATGCGCCGGCGAGGTGGATCGCGAAGATCAACAGATCCATCGCCGGCCCCGGATGGCCGGTGTTCGACGACAAGGGCGGATAGAGCACCCAGCCGCCCGCAAAGCCGAGAAAACTCTGATAGCCCGGCGCGAACATCGACATCGTCGCGAGAATGCCGGCCGCGACGTAAAGCCAGAACGAAATGTTGTTCATGCGCGGAAAGGCCATGTCCGGCGCGCCGATCATGATCGGCACGAACCAGTTGCCGAAACCGCCGATGAGCGCCGGCATCACCATGAAGAAGATCATGATGAGGCCGTGATAGGTGATGAGGACGTTGTAGAAATGTTCGGCCTCGGCCTCGCCGCCGGTCGGCACGAAATTCGTCAGGACCTGAATGCCCGGCTCGGCGAGCTCCCAGCGCATGAGACCTGAAAGCGCGCCGCCGAATATCCCCGCGCCGATCGCGAACAAGAGATAAAGCGTGCCGATGTCCTTGTGGTTCGTCGAAAAAAGCCAGCGAGCGAGGAACGGCGGCTTGTGATCGTGACTTTCCCCGGCGCCGTGGGCGTGATCATGCGCGCCGCCGCTTTGCGAATGTGAATGAGCCATGTCTCGTCCCTGTTCCCTTAAGTCCTATTGCGTTTTCGCTGCCGAACCGGCGTCCGCATAGGCGTCTGACGCAGTCGCCGCCGCGACGGGGCCGAACATCGGCTCGAGCCCGGCGTCGACGCGCTTGGCGTCGACCCACGCCTCGAACGCCGGCCGCGACACGACTTCGACGGCGATCGGCATCGCCGAATGGCGCACGCCGCAGATTTCCGAGCACTGGCCGTAATAGACGCCCTCGCGTTCGGGCTTGAACCACGTTTCGTTATGGCGGCCCGGCACCGCGTCGATCTTGATCGCCATATTCGGCAGCGCCCAGGCGTGGATGACGTCGCGCGCCGTCGTGATGACGCGGATCGACTCGCCGACCGGCACGACGACGCGATTGTCGACTTCGAAGCGGTAAAGCTCCTCGGGAACCGTGCCCTCGGCCGCCATGTTCGAGGAAAACTCGAAATCGCCGAGATCGGGATAGGAATAGGTCCAGCCCCACTGATAGCCGACCGCCTTCAAGGTCACGGTCGGCGCAAGGGCGATCTCTTTCGCCTTGTGGCCGACAAGGCTTCTTCCCATCCTGACGACGAGCTTGTCGCCGGCCGCCGGCGTCGCCTTCAGCTTCACGATGACGCTCGGCGAGCCGAGCCCATCAAGGGAATAGTCCTTCCCCGGCGCGAGGCCGATGACGCCGGAC
>JACADX010000262.1 GCA_013389125.1 Parvularculaceae bacterium
CTGTTACAGCATGCGCTCGACGGATTCGACGACCTCGTCGAACGGGCGGTGGATAATGGCGCCGTCAAGCGGTTCGCCGAGCGAGGTATTGATCGCCTCCCAGGCGTCGATCGACCGGATGCGAAGCGGATCATTATGCGCGGTCGCGAGTTTCGACGCCTCGGTCGAGAATTTCACGATGTCCCTGCTTACGGGAAGACGCAGCCACCGCCACACCCGGCGATCAAGCTCGCCATTGACGTAAAGGCTCCAGCGCTCGTCGCGCTCGTCGTTCTCTATCGAGAAGAAAAGCGTCTTGAAGTCGCCGGCGTCTGCGAAAACGAGGACGCCGTTCTCGTGCTCGAAATAGCGCGGCGCGCGAGCAAGACTCAAAAACGACAGCTCGCCGAAGCCGCACTTCAAATCCGCGACGGCGCGCCGCTTTTCAATCGTGCGCGCCTCGAACTCGCTTACAAGACCCGGCCACGCCTGACGGCCGACGAGATAAAGGCCGCCAAGTCCGACGATGAAGTAGCTGGCGGCGACCTGAACGAGATGCTGGAGTCCGCCCGCGTGGTAAACGATCGACATGACGAGCGGGGCTGTGAAGGCGAAAGCGGCCGCAAGCGGACGCTTGAAGCCGATGAGGTCCTCGCGCGCAAAGTCCATGATATTGTCGACGAATTGCGCGGAGCGCTTCAGCCGCACTTCAACGGGCGCCGGAATGGCGACGCGGTCAGTGTTCAACATGGAAAGACGACTCCTGCGGAATGCCGATCGGACTTCGGGGCAGGATCGTCGAAACCCCTTGCCGGGCCGTTTCATCGGCTTGGCCAATTAACGTCGAGTTTGCCTATAATGCTTCGAAATCGTGGCGCCCGTCGGCAGGCGGCTCCTGCGATGCGCCGATCAGACGGCGTCGTTCCAGCGAAGGATCGATACGCCGACCACGTTTTCATCCTGCCAGGCCTTGCGGACGATGCCGATGAAGCGAAGCGTCGGAATTGAAAGCGCAAATTCGTCCGGGAAGTCGGCGCCATCATGAAATGCGAGGCGAAGGCCAGAATAGCTCTGGTCGATGACGCGGCAGCTTGCCTCGTCGCCGATTTCGAACATCGCCGACGCAATGCGATACGCCGGCTCGCGACGGCACTTGCGAGCGTCATCGCGCATGATTGCCGCGCCGTCCGCCCGGCGCGCTTTCTCGACCGCCTTCAACCTCTCGCCGAGGCGCATGCGGAGCGCCGCTTCAACCGCGGGATCAAGCGCTTCCTCCGCTCTCTTCCGCCCGAATTTGAACCCCAGGATCGCCATCGCCGCACCCTTGCCGCCTCAAGCGCCAGCCTTCGCCGGCGCCACATCGCCTTTCAGGGGAAAAAGATGCAAGCAGCGCGCCAATGACGCGACGACGCCATGCGCTTCAATTCGGGATGGTTAACGCCTCTTGAATGGCGGGGCTCAGTCGAGCTCAAAACGATCCTTGTAATCGATCTTCAGCGCCGGATTCTGATCCTCCTTCAAAAGCAGGCAATTTCCGACGACCAGCACGTCGATCTCGGTCCCCATCAGACAACGGAAAGCGTCCTCCGGCGTCATGACGATCGGTTCGCCGCGAACGTTGAAGCTCGTGTTTACGAGGACCGGACATCCGGTGCGTCGCTTGAAAGCGTCGATGAGCGCCCAATAGCGCGGGTTCGTTTCCTTGTGCACGGTCTGCACGCGCGCGGAATAGTCGACGTGCGTGACGGCGGGGATTTCGGAACGCGCGACATTGAGCTTGTCGATGCCGAACAGCGATTCTTCGCGTTCGCTCATCTTGCGGGTGCGTTCGCGTTTGACGCCGGCGACGAGCAACATGTACGGGCTGTCGCCGTCAAGGTCGAACCAGTCGGCGACATCCTCGCGAAGGACCGAGGGCGCGAAAGGCCTGAAGCTCTCGCGATACTTGACCTTGAGATTTAGGAGCTTCTGCATGGTCGGCGAGCGCGGATCGCCAAGGATCGAGCGGGCGCCGAGCGCGCGCGGACCGAACTCCATGCGGCCTTGCATCCAGCCGACGGCCTTTCCCTCTGCGAGCGCCGCCGCAGTCGAGTCGATGATCGCCGCATCATCGAGCGACTTGAACCGCGCGCCGGCCGCCGTGAGGCGCCTTTCGATATCCGCCTGTTCATAGGCCGGCCCAAGATAGGCGCCGCGCATACGATCTTGGCGTCCCCCGAGCGGCGCAAGCGGCTTTTCATGAAACTGGTGCCAGACGGCGAGCGCCGCGCCGAGGGCGCCGCCGGCGTCGCCGGCCGCCGGCTGAATCCAGATGCTGTCGAAAACGCCTTCCTTGAGCAGCTTGCCGTTGGCGACGCAATTGAGCGCGACGCCGCCCGCAAGGCAAAGACTCTTTTCGCCCGTCGTTCGCTTAGCTTCGCGCGCGAGGCCCATGACGGCGAGTTCCGTCACCTCCTGGATCGACGCGGCGATATCCATCTCGCGCTGCGTGAGGCGCTCTTCCGGCTTTCGCGGCGGTCCGCCGAAAAGCTTGTCAAACTCGCCTCCGGTCATCGTAAGACCGGTGCAATAGTCGAAGAATTTCTGGTCGAGCCGGAACGACCCGTCGTCCCGGAGATCGATCAGATTGTCGAGGATCGCCCGCGCGTATTTCGGCTCGCCGTAGGGGGCAAGACCCATCAGCTTGTACTCGCCGGAATTCACCTTGAAGCCGGCGTAAAAGGTGAAGGCGGAATAAAGGAGCCCGATCGAGTGCGGAAAGTGAATCTCCCGCTCGATCTCGAGGCGATTGCCGAGCCCTTTGCCGATTGACGTCGTGCACCATTCGCCGACCCCGTCCATGGTCAAGACCGCCGCGCGATCGAAGGGCGATGCGAAGTAAGCGCTCGCCGCATGCGACTGGTGATGTTCCGTGAAGAGCAGCGATCCGTTCCACGCATCGCCGCCCTTGAGCTTCTTCAGCGACTTCTTAAGACCCGACTTCTGGAAGAGTTTTTCCTTCATCCAGACCGGGATCGCCATCTGGAACGAGCGAAATCCCTTCGGCGCGGTCGCAAGGTAGGTTTCGAGAAGTCGTTCGAACTTGATGAGCGGCTTTTCAAAAAACGCGACATGGTCGACGCCGTCAAGACCGCATCCCGCCTCGTCGAGGCAATAGGAAACGGCGCCGCGCGGAAAGCGCGGGTCATGCTTCACCCTTGAGAACCGCTCTTCTTGCGCAGCCGCGACGATTTCGCCGTCGACGACGATTGCTGCGGCGCTGTCATGGTAGAACGCCGAAATCCCCAAAATCCGCATCGCGGTTGGCGCGCTAGAACAGCGAATAGATGAACGGCGCGATCGGCGAGCCTTGCGTCAGCAGGATGAGGCCGCCGAAAATCGTCAGCATCAGGAGCACTGGCAGAAGCCAGAACTTCTTTCGCGCCTTCATGAAATTCCAGAGTTCGACGATGAAGTCCATGTTTCGCTCTCCAGCTCTTGAATTAGAATTGATTGGGCATTGTCTTGGGGTCGGGTCCAGGAGGCTCGCGCACGATCCAATAGCTTTCGGACGGCGGCTTTTTCGCCCGCCGAAGAGGATCGTGACCGCGCAGCCGCATCAAGAGTCCGATCGGAACGAAGGTCAGCGCGTAAAGCAGCCCCATGACGATCGGCGTCATGACAAGCCCGAGCAGGAGCCCGAGCTTCATCCAGAGCTTGTTCGGGATCGCAAGGACGCCGGGCGCCGCGAGCGCAAGAACGACGAGCGGCGCGCCGAACGCGGCGAAAATCCGCGCGGGCCATCCGGAATGTCCGCCCGCGAAAAAGCTCAGTGCGGCGATCGCCAGCATGACGCCGCCGACGATCAGGCCGAATGACCGGTTCGACGGCCCCTCGACCGCTTCGGCGGTCGGGCCTGCTTCGTGCGGCGCGAATTTCCTCCTTCCGCCGCTCATTCGGTCCCGTCCTTCGCCGCGGCGCGCTCGGCGATGAGGCGCGCGGCGAGCGCGGCGCCTTTTTCGCTGAAATGCCCGTCCGACGCATAGAATGAACGCGGATCGCCCTGGCGTTTGAATTCGCTCGCCAAGTTGATGACGTCAACGCCTGCTCGACTCGCCGCGTCGGTCACATGGCGCTCATTGACGCGGAATGCGAATTCATTTGGCAGCGCTCCGCGAAACCGCTCGGCGCGCGGAACGTAGAGCACGACGACATCGCCGCCCCACGATCCGGTCAATTCGCGCATTTTCTTCAGGACGGCTTCATATTGCGGAAGGGCCTTCGGCGTCGCCGGATAATGGAGGCCGAGCACGGCTGAGGTATGGGACATCGCGAAGAAGTTGCGCCACAAGCGCGCCTCATAGGTTTTTGTCGCAACGCCGTCGCCTCCCCAAAAGCCAGCGACCGCACGCCTCGCGGCGTCGATCTGTCCAGCGCTCGGCGACAATTCGCCGAAGTCCGCGCCCGGCGCCAACGCATTGCGAAGCCAGGGCGTTTCGATCTCGGTTTCGAGATTTTCGCTGTCGTTTCCGGCGTAATAGAGGATGGCGGTCAGTTTCGGACGAAAGGACGGCCCAAAGCGTCCGAGCGTTGCATATTCGATCAGGGGGCCGTTTCCGCGAAATCCCAGCGAAGCAGCGTTGCGTCCCGATTTGCGAAGCAGCGCGGCGACATCCTCGCCGGCTTTCTGGCACATGCCTTCGACAAAGGAATCGCCAAGCACCGCAATGTCGAGAATGCCCGCGTCATAGACAGCGTTCGGATTGTTGAACCCGTATTTGTCAGCCTTGTAAGTCACCAAGCCCCCGTCCGGCCTGACGCATAACAGCGCATTTTCATGAGGCACGCCGCCCAGAAACGCCGTCGCCAGCGAAACGTCGCCGCCGATCGCGCGATTCAGCCGGCGCAATGTGGCGCGCGGCGGCAGCGCGCGTTCAACGCCGAGCTCCGCGATGTGCGGGTTCTCCGGCGCATTGGGAATTGCCGCCGCACTGCGCGCCAATCGATAGGTGGCGAAGCCTTCGTACAGGAAAAGCGCGGTCATGACGGCGCACGCGTTGACGCCGACGATCAGCGCGGTCGACCGGCCGGCGCGAAAAGCCGTCCACAAGAGCGCGCCGGCGATTGCGGTCGGCGCGAGAATGTACCGGATGAATTGCGGGACCGCTCCGCCGAAATCGCTGAAATTCACGACGGCATAGGACGCGGCGACGCCGAAATACGCGGCCGGCAAGGCGCAAAGAACGGCGCCCAGCCCGAAACCGCTGCGTGAGGCTGACGGCGCGTCTGTCTTTTGTCCGCTCACCCGAAAAGTTCCCCGCCCTTTCCTTTCGATCACCATACCGGCGCATTCCGCCGATAAAAACCACGAATACCCTCGTTGACGAGCCGCGAATGCGAACGGCCGCGACCCAACGCCGGCGGCCGCGCTGTTGCGGGTGTCGCTGGTTGCGAATGCCCGCCAAAATGGATTTTACGGCGCGCAATAATCTGCTAAGGGGGCGCCAATTCGCCAAACTGGAGATCAGAATGCGCGTTGGGGTCCCGAAGGAAATCAAGAACAACGAATTTCGCGTCGGCATGACGCCCGGGGCTGTCCGCGAATACGTCGCCCATGGACACAAAGTCATGGTTCAGACGAATGCCGGAATCGGCATCAAGGCGAGCGATGACGATTACAAGGCCGCAGGCGCGAAGATCGCGCCGGACGCCAAAACGATCTTCGCTGAAAACGAGATGATCGTGAAAGTGAAGGAGCCGCAGCCGGCGGAGTATGCGCAACTGCGCGAAGGGCAAATCCTTTACACTTATCTGCACCTCGCGCCCGACCCTGAACAAACCAAGGGGCTTCTGAAATCGGGCGTGACGGGCGTCGCCTATGAGACGGTCACGGACGATCACGGCGGATTGCCGCTGCTCGCGCCGATGAGCGAAGTTGCGGGCCGCCTTGCGATTCAGGCGGCGGCCTACGCTTTGACGGCGCCGGCGGGCGGACGCGGTCTCTTAATGGGCGGCGTCCCAGGCGTGCTGCCGGCGAAAGTGCTGGTCATCGGCGGCGGGGTCGTCGGAACCCACGCAGCGAAAATGGCGATCGGACTTGGCGCCGAAGTCACAATCCTTGACCGCAATCTCCGCCGCCTCGCCTACCTCGATGACATTTTCGGCGGACGCGTGAAGACCCGTTATTCGACTTACGAAGCGCTGGCGGAGGAAACGGACAGCGCGGACGTTGTTGTCGGCGCGGTCCTCATACCAGGCGCTTCCGCGCCAAAACTCGTGACCCGAGACATGCTGAAGGGCATGAAGCAGGGCGCGGTCTTGGTTGATGTCTCGATCGACCAGGGCGGATGCTTTGAGACCTCAAGACCGACCACGCATGCCGAGCCTACTTATGCGGTCGAAGGCGTCGTGCATTATTGTGTCGCCAACATGCCGGGCGCAGTTCCCCTGACGTCGTCTCACGCCCTCAACAATGCTACTCTTGCCTATGGACTCCAATTGGCTGACGAAGGTCTCGGCGCGCTGAGGAAAAACAAGCACTTACGAAACGGACTTAATGTTCATCGGGGAATGGTCACGCACCGCGCCGTCGCCGAGGCGCTCAGCCTTCCGTTTAAGGATCCGATGGAGGCGCTCGGCTAGGGTTCGAAACCATTCACGTTCGGTTGAAAAGAGCGGGTTTGCCGACCGTTTCATCGCAAAGGCCCTTGCCTTCGACGGCGCATAGGCTGAGGGTTTCTGTAGGGAGAAAATAGCATGCGCCTCAGCTTGACCGTGATCGTCGCTGCCGCTGCCTTGTCGATCGGGGCCGCGCACGCAGCGCCCGCTTTTGGCTCATCCTCTCACCGCCTTGGCGGATCGTCTGGCGAGTCCGCAAAGAAAGGCGGCGCGCTATCGTTCTTTGAAGCTCTATTCGCGGTGCTCGGAATCGACGCCGCAGCGAGCGTTGAGCCGGTCGTGGGCGAGACGATGAATCGCCGGGACGGCAAGACCAAGCAGTGCGATCAGGCCAAGAAGACAGAGGTTGCGAAAGCGGAAACCAAGGATGAGGCGGAAGGCGCGTCGTCCAAAGGCAAGTCGCGAACCGGCGAGCCGGTTTACCTCGCGTTCTGAAACGAAGCGCGCTTGTCGGATTTTGAAGCCCGCCCGTGTCGGCGGGCTTTTTATTTCTCGACGCCAGCGGCTTTTGCGCGTGTGTTCCGGCGCCGCACATCTTCGGCGTAACGGCCCCCGCGCAGTCGGAAGACGACGAGCGTCGCCCCGGAAAGCGCGAAAAGGAATCCCGTTGCGGCGAAAGTCCGGATCAGTGGATTGTTGAAGTTTTCCCGCTCGCGGTAGTCCATGATGTGCAGCATCCAGAAGAAGTCGTAAAAGCGCCAGACGCGGTTTCGGCGCGAAACGACCTCGCCGGTCTCCGGAGAAATGTAGAGACGCGTTTCGTCTCTGTCGGAAAATTCGGCGCGCCACACTGGCGTCTTGCCGCGATACTCCTTCGGCGGATTTGACAAGAGCGAAATTCTGACAAGCGCGCCTTCGCCGGCGAAATCGCTTTCCGCGATCTGGCGCGCGGCCGGCTCCGCGATCGGCGACAATCGCTCGCCCGTATCGGCGTCGAACATCGCGGTCGACGCTGCGCCGCGCACCACATAAACGGGCCGGCCGAGCCAGGTCTTGAGCGTCAGCTCCTTGGCGCCGTCGACTTCCGCGATGGCGCCCGCCGGAGGAAAATAGTTCTCGACCGTCAAGTCGATCGGCGCCGCAATGGCGGCGGCGGTTTCGCCGCGCACATGCTCGATCGCCAGAAAACTCATGACGACGCCGCTCGTCATCCAGACGAGAATTTGCAGGGCGAGGAGAAGCCCGAGCCAGCGATGGACCGCATGGATCAGCCGTTTGAAGCGCATAGCCGTCTATCGCGCCGTAAGGACGACCAAGGCGTCGGGCGACTTCAGAACGGACTCGACCGCCGCCCGGAGATCCGCGCCGCTCGCCGCTTCGTCGCTCGGCGCTGATGTCCCACATCCGAAATTCACGCCATTCGTCCCGCGGGGTTTTCGAGTTTCGGATTCGAAAAGGACATTAGCGCGATCAACATTCTCGCGCCGCTTACGGATCGGACCTTCGCATGTGGACTCGTTGAATTTGCGGCGCGAACTTCCGATCCGGCGCCCTAGGCGCGCGCGCCGCTGAATGTCGACGTGCCGAACGCGCCGAGCTTGACATTGCCGTTCAGCGAGTCGCCGTCGACCTTGCCGTCAAATTCCAGCGTGATCGGCATCGGCGAGGTCACTTTCGCAGACCATTTCACGGCATTGCCGTCGACTGAGCCGTTCTCGATGGCGACCGAGCCCATGTTGCCGGACATCGTGCCGGTCAGGGTTGCGCCGGCCGCTTTGAGCTCCAGATTGCCGGACTGCTCGCCCATCGGGGTCTTGATCTTCAGCGTCCACTTGCCGTCAACGGCCATGGGTCTTCTCCTTTTCGGGCGCTTTCTTGCGCGGTTGAAAGTCGGGCGGACATTACAGAGAACCGGACTCGGCGCAAGGCGGCGAGGCAGGGCGGCTCTACGCGCTTGAGACAACCCCAAGGCGGCGAGGCGATCATCGACTCGGCCGCGAAGACGGCAATGGCGGCTATTTCACTTCGGCGGCGACCCTGACGCCCATATAGCCCGCCCGGCCGCCGACATCGATGCGGCTGCGGTTAGCGACGCGCATATCAGCCGGCGAGCTCGCCCAGCCGCCGCCGCGGATGACGCGCTTGCTGCAATCGCCGTCCGTGACCGCCGAGCCGTCTACCGGCGCCTTGGTGAAATTGTTCACGTAACAGTCCGCGACCCATTCGCGGGCGTTGCCGACGAAGTCATGAAGCCCGAAGGCGTTCGCCTTTGCGGAGCCGATGGGCCGCGCCTCGCGCGTCGCGACATTCGAAGCGTCGTACCGATCGCCCCACCAATACGCCGTGCTGGTTCCCGCACGCGCCGCATATTCCCACTCGGCTTCCGTCGGCAGTCGGTACTTGCGGCCGGTCTTGCGCGTAAGCCAATTGGCGTAGGCCTCGGCGTCACGGAAGGAAACGCCGAGCGCCGGCATTTTTCCATCTGCGCCGGCCGATTTTGGCGCGCACACGCCGTCGGCGGCGCAGGCGTTCCACTCCGATACCGTCACCTCATAGACGCTGACAGCAAAGGCGGGAACAGCGACTTCCCGCTGCGGTCCTTCGTAGGCGTTGCGCCCTGGTTCATCCTCCGGCGAGCCCATGAGGAATTTTCCCGCCGGTAGCGGCGCCATCAGGGGGCACAGTTCGCAATCCCGGAACGGCTCGCCGACTGAGCCCGACGAGGCGGCGGGCGTCGGCTCCGTCGCCGGCGGCAGCGTAGACGGCGTCGCCTCGCCATCCGCCGCCGCAAGATTCATCGGCTCGCCATCGATGTCGATCTCTGTCGACTGGTCCGCCCCCTGAGAACTGTCCGCCGAATACACATCGACGAAGCCGGCGTCCGGTTCGGCTGACGGCGGCTCCTCGGCGGCTGGCGTCGCCGGGCTCGCCGCCGCCTCCGCGGCGGGCGCAGGTTCGATGGCGGCGGATTTGCCTGAATTCTGAATCATGAAGAAGGCAAACGCCCCGATGGCCGCCGCGCCGGCCGCAATGCCGCCAATCAGCAAACCGTTGGACGACTTTTTCGCCGGCGCAGCCGCGCGCGCCGCGGGCTGCGACGCGGGCGCCGCC
>JACADX010000279.1 GCA_013389125.1 Parvularculaceae bacterium
CTGCGGCTTTCCAGCAACATTTGTGTTGATTTTTAGCAACAAGTGACGCAACCTTCGCCGTTACGCGCAGCGTGTTCTCTTGGGACCACGTTGCGGTGTCCGTGGGGGCGGACTGTTGGTACCTATCCCATCGCGGGATGCTGGCTCACGAGGACGTGATTAGTTCCGACGACTCACATCCGCGCCCCAGGAGTTCGGGCGGGCCATTACGGGGCGCACGAAAGCTGCTCCCGAAATGGGCGATGTCGAACACGACGGCGGCCGCAGCGCTTGCCGGCGCGAGCATCGTCGCGTTTGTAACGACCTGGTTCCTGCTTTCGCCGGCTGTTGAGAGCGTCGACCGCAGTGTTCTGCTGTCGCTCATTGTCGGAAATGTCGTCATCGCGGCTGCGTTCGCGGCGCTGATCGGCGCGCGGCTCTGGCACGTCTGGTCCAATCGTCGCAACCAGCTCGCCGGTTCGGCCACGCACCTGAAACTCGTTTGGCTGTTCTCGGCGGTCGCGGTCGTGCCGGCGATCATCGCCTTCCTGTTCGCCTTCACCATCCTCCGTTCGAGCCTTAATGACGTCTTCGGCGAGCGGATCGAGAATTATCATAACACGGCGCGCGATCTCGCCAACGGGCTTATCGAGCTCAAGAAGACCGAGCTCGAAGTGATGCTCAACAACATCGCCTACGATGTCCGCCGGAGCGAGGAAGCGGGCGTCGGTCTCGAAGGAACGCCGGTCAGCTTCCTGCAATATCTTTTTACGCAAGCAGAGGTTCGCGGCCTCGACGCGCTCTATGTGATCAGCGGCGGCGGCCAGGTTCTTGTTCGGGCGGAAGTGCGGCCCGGCTCCTACAAGCTCCCGTCCAAGGAAACCATGGACGGTCTAAAGGGGCAGGCGCCGGGCGCCGGCAGCTTCGGCGTCAACGACGACAAGAAATTCGACAAGTTCCGCGTCATTCTGAAGATCGCCGAATACGACAACGGCTACCTGATCGCCTACCAGCCGATGGAGGAAGCGACGACGCGCCGTCTCATCGCGGTCAGCGCGCTCCGAAACGACTGGGAAGAGGCGCAAATCAGCCGCGCCCGGACCGAGCGCATCTTTCTCGCCGGCTACGTCATCCTCGCCTTCATCATCCTCTTCGGCGCGATCTGGCTGGCGCTATGGGCGGCGACGCGCATCGTGCAGCCGATCGGCCGCCTTGTGCAGATGGCCGGACGCGTATCGGGCGGCGATCTTGGCGCGCGCGTCGAAGTTCAAAAGGACGACGGCGAACTCGGAGTCCTTGCGCGATCGATGAACCACATGACTGCCCAGCTGCAGACGCAGCGGAACGATCTTATCGAAACGAACCGCCAATTCGACCGGCGGCGACGGTTCACGGAAGCCGTTCTTTCGGGGGTTTCGGCCGGCGTTGTCGGCGTCGGGGCCGCCGGCAAGATCGTGATCGCCAATCGCTCGGCGACGGAGATCCTCGATCAGGAGCACTCAAAACTGGTCGGACAGACTTTCGCTGAAATCCTGCCGGAGGCGCGCGAGCTGATCGAATCGGCTGCTCGTCCGCCCTATGAGGAAACCGAAGGGCAGATCAGCGTCGAACGCGACGGACAGGCGCGGACCTTGTCCGTCAAGATCGTCAGCGATGACGTCGACGGCGAGCGCAATTTCGTCGTCACCTTCGACGACATCACGCAGCTCATCAGCGCCCAGCGCTCCGCCGCCTGGGGCGATATCGCGCGGCGCATCGCCCACGAAATCAAGAATCCGCTGACGCCGATCCAGCTTTCCGCCGAGCGCCTGCGCCGGAAATATCTCGGAGAGATAAAGAGCGCGCCGGAAATTTTCGACAAGTGCACGGAGACGATCATTCGCCATGTCGGCGACATCGGCCGGATGGTTGATGAGTTTTCATCTTTTGCGCGCATGCCCAAGCCGGTGATGGCGCTTGAAGATGTTCGCGAGATCGCGCGAAGCTCCGTCTTCTCGCAGCGCGTCGCAACGCCTGACATTGCGATTGAACTGGACGCGCCGTCGACGCCGGTCATGGCGAACTGCGACGGCCGTCTCATTGCGCAGGCGATCGGAAACCTCCTCAAGAATGCGGCTGAATCGATCGCGGCGCGAATCGCCGCCGATTCCGAAAAAGGGCGGATTAGGGTAGCGGTCGTCCTCGCTGACGGTCAGGCGCGAATTAGCGTCGCCGACAACGGCGTCGGACTGCCGAAGGCGGAGCGCCACCGGCTGACCGAGCCTTATATGACGACGCGCGTCAAGGGCACGGGGCTCGGCCTCGCGATCGTCAAGAAGGTCGTTGAAGAGCACGGGGGCGCGCTTTTCTTCGAAGATTGCGCCGATTTGGGTTCGAACGGGGCGATCGTCAGCGTGGCGTTGCCGCTCGCCGCCGCCGGGCGACAGACGGCGCCGGCGGCCGCGGAGTGATAGCGTAGGGTGGGAAGGGCGTCATGAGCATCGATATTCTGGTTGTCGACGATGAAGCGGATATCCGCGATCTCGTCTCGGGCATATTGGAGGATGAAGGATTCAATCCGCGAACCGCCGCGAATTCGGACGGCGTTTTCAAGGCGATCCGCGAACGCCTGCCGGCCCTCATCGTCCTCGACGTCTGGCTGCAAAATTCCGCGATGGACGGAATTGAGATCCTGCAGGAGATAAAGAAGGTCCATCCCGACCTGCCGGTCGTGATTATTTCCGGCCACGGAACGATCGAAACTGCGGTCGCGGCGATCAAGAAGGGCGCTTACGACTTCATTGAAAAGCCTTTCAACGCCGACCGTCTCGTCCTCATCGTCAATCGCGCGCTTGAAGCGGCGCGGCTCAAACGGGAAAACGTCGAACTTCGCGAGCGCGGGCCGGACTGGGGCCTCATAGGATCGTCGGCCGCCATCAATTCCCTGCGCGCGGTCGTCGACCGCGTCGCCGACGCGCGCTCGCGCGTCCTGATCAGCGGCCCTTCCGGCGCCGGCAAGGAAGTGATCGCGCGTCTCTTGCACGCAAAATCGAGCCGCGCCGATCAACCGTTCATTGTCGTCAGCGCCGCGACGATCGCGCCCGATCGCATGGAAGAGGAGCTTTTCGGCGTCGAAGGCGAAAGCGGGCGGCCGAAGGCGATCGGCCTCATGGAGCGCGCGCACGGCGGCACCTTGATGTTCGACGAGGTCGGCGACATGCCGCTCGAAACGCAGGGCAAGATCCTGCGCGTCCTCGTCGACCAGCGATTCCGCCGCGTCGGGGGCGATTCCCCGGTCAACGTCGACGTTCGGATCATTTCGTCCACTTCGCGCGATCTTCTCGCGGACGCGGCGGACGGTCGGTTCCGCGAGGATCTCTTCCACCGCCTCAACGTCGTTCCGATCACGGCGCCGTCGCTCGCCGAGCGCAGAGACGACATACCCGCGCTCGCCGCTTATTTCATCGACCGCATTTCGCGCGCGTCGGGCTTTCCAAAGCGCAGCCTCTCGGCCGAGACGATGGCGGCGCTTCAGGCCTACCACTGGCCGGGCAACGTCCGGCAATTGCGCAACGTCATCGAGCGCACGCTGATTTTGATGGGCCGCGATTCAAATCCTGAAATAACCTGCGACCAGCTTCCGCCGGAAATTATCGACGCCGGACTTTCAATTCCGGCTGGCGAGGGTCTTGAGCAGATCATCGCCCTCCCGCTTAAAGTAGTATTTGAAGAAGGCGTCGAGTTCTTTATCGCGGACTTGCAGATTTATCCCGGCAGAGGACGAGTGTCGTTCAAAATTCTGAAGGAGCCTGCGACTGCACGGGCCGAAGTCGGACGCTTCTGAAG
>JACADX010000193.1 GCA_013389125.1 Parvularculaceae bacterium
ATCGCCGCCAGGAGAACGCCGAACTCGCGAAGCACCGAAATGCCGACAAGTTCGACCGTGAAAACCTCGGCGTTGAACAGGCGAAGGATTTTCGCGCCCATGAAGGCGACGACGGCGCCGATCAGAAACGACATCAGCCCGACGATCGGAACTGCGTTAAGGCCGGCCTCCTCGAGGTGGTAAAAGATCGACGTCAGGCGCAGACGCCGCGGTTGCAGCATCACCCGCCAGAGCGTCACCAGCGTCAACCCGACGAAATTAAGGATCTCAAGCGCGACGTAATAGCTTTCAGCGATGCTCCGCCCAAGCCGGTTCGTCATCATCAAAAATGCGTTGCGGCTCGCCGGTTCGATCTCGCACGGCGCAAGATGCGGGCGGATATTGTCGAGCAGCTGCTGATGAGCCGTGGTCGCGCCGACGATTCTTGAAATCTCGGTGCGGTCGGGCCAGGACTGGAGGAGGCGCTCGAGAACCATCGCGCCGGCCGTGTCGAGGCGGCCGACTTCCGAAACATCGATAATCAGCTCACGGCCGACCGCATCATCCTCAAGGGTCCGAAGGTCCCCGTCGATGCGACCGAGGTGACGGGCGAGCCAGTCGCCCGTGGCGACAAGCCGCAGAAGTCCCTCATGAATATCGACCGTGAAGGCGGCGGGCTGCATCGAGGCGGTTTTCCTGGTTGACGGCGGGCCTCCGGCGGACCGGCCGGCGCGTCGTTTGCATTGTTATTGTCTAACTCGGGATGATAAATTCATCCTGAATTATGGTGAACGGCTCTTAACCTTTGGGCCGCGCCGCGGGGTCGAACGGGTTTCGGAGCAGGATAAGTGGCCAAATCCATGTTTGGGGGCGGGTTGCGTTGGCTTGGCGCTCTGCCGCTGCTTGCAATGATCTGCGCGATGGCGGCGCTGGCCGTGACGACGCTCGCCAACGCCGACGCCCGGCATGGCGGCCCTAGGGAGCGTCTTTTCGACCTCTACCAGCGGCTTTTTCCCGCCAAGATTGACGCCGCCTCGCCGTTTCACATCGTCGAGATTGACCGCGAAAGCGTGGACCGGATCGGCCCTTGGCCCTGGCCGCGCTCGCTGATCGCCGAGCTCGTGACGGCGAGCGAGGAGGCCGGCGCGACGGGCGTTCTCTATATCGAAGGCGTCGACCGGCCGGATCCCCTGTCGCCCGAGACGATCGGCGAGTTCTGGCTCGCCGGGGCGAGCGACCAGCGTCTCGCCCAGCAGCTCGCGCTCCTGCCGAGCACAGATCTCATGCTCGCCCGGTCGCTTGAAGGAACGCGCGGCGCGATTGCGGTCGATCAAAGCTCGGTCTCGAAGGACGCCTCGCGTCTGGTTCTCGAACGGGCCGACGCGGCCGGTTCGCGCGTCATCAAGGCGACGGACGGAACCGACTTTTTCGGTCTTCCCGCCGCGCGGCTCGCCTTCCCGATCGACGGGAAGCTCGCGGCGGCGGCGCCCCTGACCGTCGCCGCGCTCCCCGCCGACAAGGATGGCGTCGCGCGTTCGGCGACGCTTCTTTGGTCCGCAGGCGGACGGATTGCGCCGCTCGCCGCGCTTGAAGCCGCCCGCATGTCGCTCGGCGCCGATGCGATCGGCGTCGCTGCGGACGCGACAGCCGTCACCTCCGTCGGACGGACCCCGAAACGGGTGAAGCTCGGCGGCGTCGACATTCCGGTATCGAACGCGGCGTCGACGCGCATCTACTTTCCGCGGCGTCTGACAGCGCCGTCGACGCCGGCCTGGAAACTCATCGAGGACCGCTCTTCATTCGGCCAGCTCGCCGGCAAGGTCGTCATCATCGGTCTTGACGGCTTCGTAGGCCCAACCTTGAAGACCGCGCGCGGCGAGATGTCGATGCCGAAGGCGCACGCCCTGATCGCGCAGCAGCTTGCAGGCGGCGCGATCGCCGAGCGGCCCTCGTCGATGGGCTATGTCGAGGCCCTCGGCGTCATGCTCCTCGGCGCCGCGGCGATCATGTGGTCGCAAAAGCTCGATTTCTGGAAAGCGGTCGGCGTCGCAGCGCTCGCCGCCGGCCTCGTTTTCGCCGGATCGCTCGCCGCCTTTGCGACGGGACGCCTTCTGATCGACCCGCTGGCGCCGGCGCTGGCGCTTTTCCTCGGCGCACTGACGGTCGCCGGCGGACGAACGATCGGAGGCGCCTTGAAGGACGACAGCGTGCGCGGATCGTTCAAGGGCGCGCTTCCCGAAACGACCATGAAAAAGGTCCGCGAGGAAGGAACGTCCGAAGTGCTCGAAGGATCGCTTCGGCCGCTGACGATTCTCGCCTGCGAACTCTCGCTGCTCGATCAGGATATCGAACGGCTCGCCGACAAGCCGGGCGAAGTGACGAACCTCATCGCCATGGGCTGCGCGCATCTTAAGAAGGCGATCATCGAGACAGGCGGCGCGGCCGATCAGGCGGAAGGCGGGCGCGTTCTCGCCTATTTTAATGCGCCGCTTGAAAACGCCGACCATGTTCGCGACGCCTGTTCGGCGGCGCTTCGCCTTGTCGAAAGCATGGACAAGATCAACACCGAGATCGAAAGCGCGCCTCATCTTCACGGCGTGCAGCTTCATCTTGCGATCGGCGTTTCGACGGGCGACTGCTATGTCGGCCCGATGGGGCACGGCCGGCAGAACCGCTATTCGGCGATCGGCAAGCCGGTCGAACTTGCGTCGTTCCTCAGCCGTCAGGCGACGCTTTACGGTCCGGCGATCATTTGCGACGAAGCCGTGCACAAGAAGATCAACCACCATTTCGCCTTTCTCGAACTTGATCGGCTGAAGGAGCTGAATTCAGACCGGCCATTCAGCATTTTCGCGCTGGTCGGCAATCCGTTCATCAAGTCGAGCAAGGGCTTTCGGGCGCTCGAGGAGTCGCACCGCCAGCTCCTGCAGTCCTATCGAGAAGGCGATTTCCTCTCGGCGCGCGCCAATCTTGCGAAAACGCGCCAGTCGCCGGGGGCCAAGATCGCGCTTTTCGATCTTTACGAGCAACGCATCCAGTCGATGATCGACAAGGGCGCGCCGTCCGGCTGGGACGGGTCGCAGACCGTGACGATATAGTTCCAATTGACGCGGCTTCCGCCTCGCCCGCCAGCCGATTTCTTAAGGAATCCTAATCCAATCGCGCGCAAATATTGGAGCGCCCCGACATGCCGCCGGCATTTCGGGTGAAAGATCGAGGGCGTTCATGGCGAACGCAGGGCGGGAATTCGGCGCGGATCGAGCGGGCAATATGCTCATCATGTTCGCGCTTTGCGCCGCGCTCGTGATTGGCGCGGCGGGCGGCGCGCTTGGTTACATGCGCCTTACCCAGGAACGCTCCGCATTGCAGGAGGCCGCCGACGCCGCAGCGCTCGCCGCGGCGCGCCTGCACGGCAAGACGGAGAGCGAGCGGACCGCTTCGGCGCAAAGAATATTCGCGCAGAATTATCGCGGGAGCGACGGCGCCGCGCCCGTCGTCAGTTTGAATTTCAACGGCGACTTCGTGAGTGTTGAGGTCTCGCACGACGTTCCGACGATGCTGCTCGGGGTCATCGGCAAGCGGTCGTTTTCCGCTTCCGCCGCAAGCCAGGCGACGCGCGGCGTTTCGGCGCCAGTCTGCCTCCTCGCCCTCGACGAGACTTTGCCGAACGGCTTCGAGATCTACGGCAACGCAGGACTTACGGCCGGCAACTGCGCGGTCGTGTCGAATTCGACGGACGATCAAGGCATGCGCGTCTATGGCGGCGCGACGGCAGAAGCCGCGGAATTCGCCGTGGTCGGAGGGTTTGAAGGGACGTTTTCGCCCTCGCCGATGACCGGGATCGCGCCGTTCGACGATCCCTACGCGGCGAGAACGCTGCCGCCGGAAGGGCCTTGCATCGACGCGTCCGATCGCCTGACGCAGGCGAACTTCACGCTTGATCCTGGGATATATTGCGGCGGCATAGAGATCATGGCCGGCGCGACGGCGCTGCTCAATCCCGGCCTTTACGTTATGAAGGACGGGCCCATCAAGGTACAGTCCGGCGCCGTCGTGACGGCTGAGAACGTGACGCTCGCCTTCACCGGCGCGACCGCGACGCTTTATCTTCAGGGCGGCGCGCAAGTCCGCCTCACCGCTCCCGCGGAGGGCGATTTCGCCGGGCTCGCGCTGTTTTCTGAGTCGACGGCGCCGACGGTCGAATGGTTTACGATTTCCGGCGGCGCAACGCTCGATCTCGAAGGCGGCATGTATCTGCCGACCCATGAAATCTGGTTGAAGTCGCCCACGACCGACCGCGCCGTCCTCAACGCTGCGACATCGGATTACGGCCTCATCGCCAAGCGTTTCTGTGTGCAGGGCGCGGCCGAATTGGAGGTCACGCATGTCAACCCGGATTCGCTCGAAGAGAAGCTGCGCCTCAAATCCGGCGTCCGTCTCGTTCGCTGAGCAATCGTTTGTCGCGGTTTCAGACGACGGTCAGATTGATCCCGCGAGGGTCTGCGGGCCGGCTAAATTTCGCGAATTCTTTTTCACGGCGTTGTTCGCGAGATCGTCCGCGACGTCGCCGAGCGTCTTGATGACGTCGTCAAATGACCGCTTCACGAGCTCGATATTGAGTTTGTCGCCGTCGATCTCTTTCAGCGATGCGACGTAAATGGCGCGCGTTTCGCGAAGATCGGCGATCGCATCTTCAAGGAGCGCGACATCCGCCATCTGCGGGGCGGCGGACTCGCAGGCCGCTTTCGCGACCTCGTTCAGCGCACGCGCCGCGAGAATGTGGCGATCAGCGTCCGCCATCAACCGATTTTCGGCGTCTGGCGTCTCGGAAAGAGTCTCAACATAAGCGGCGACGGCGTCGTCCCTCGAAAGCTTGTCGCCCTCCGGCTCCGCGCCGGCGAGACGTTCGGCGAGCGAGGATGAGGTCGGTTTCGGCCAGGGCGCATCGGCGACGTTCGCCGCCGCCGCGCGAAGGGCCGCCCGGTCGGCTTCGCCCCCCTTGTCGACTACGGCGCGCTCCGACTTGATGACGGTCGAACACCCGCCCGCGGACAACGCCAGAATGATCGCCGCCGCCAAACGGCGAAACCCGCTACTCAACACCTTCACGAATTCAGACTCCCGGCGCGCCCGCACGCCGCTTCCAACGCCGCCAAAACCTGCGAACCGCCTTGCGAGAGCCGCCAATCGGGAATTCGATCCCGACCACGCTTTCCCCGCGGTCGCCTTGATTGTTCGCCCCAGCCCCCGTTAGGAGATAACACGGCTTCCTTAACTGAGTCAGCATGAAAATGGGCGAGCGCCTCGATCTTTATCCTGCGATTGAGCCGTATGAGACGGGACGGATCAAAGTCTCGGACATCCACGACATTTACTTTGAGGTCTCCGGCAATCCCAAGGGCAAGCCGGCCGTCGTCTGCCATGGGGGCCCCGGCGGCGGCACGACGCCGTCGATGCGTCGGTATTTTGACCCCGGAAAGTATCGGATTGTCCTTTTTGACCAGCGCGGTTGCGGGAAGTCGACGCCGAACGCGGAGCTTCGCGAGAATACGACATGGGATCTCGTCGCCGATATGGAGAAATTGCGGCGGCGGTTGGACATCGAACGCTGGCAGGTGTTTGGCGGCTCATGGGGATCGACGCTCGCTCTTGCTTACGCCGAGACGCACCCGGAAAGGGTCACGGAACTCGTCCTGCGCGGGATATTCACGCTGCGGCGCGCCGAAATCGACTGGTTCTATCAGGAAGGGGCGAGCTGGATGTTCCCGGACGCCTGGGAGAAATACCTCCAACCGATCCCGGAGTCCGAGCGCGGCGACCTCGTTGCGGCCTATCACCGGCGGCTCGTCGGCGACGATCCGGCGGCGCGCCTCGCCGCGGCCAAGGCCTGGAGCGCGTGGGAAGGCGGCACCGTTTCGCTTCTCCC
>JACADX010000280.1 GCA_013389125.1 Parvularculaceae bacterium
GGAGGTCCATGTCGCTCTCCCCCGCCGACATGGACTTCGTCGAGGCGAAAAACGGCGCGGCGCGCGAGATCGCGCTCGCCTTCGGCGTGCCGCCGCAGCTGCTCGGCATCCCCGGCGACAACACTTACGCCAACTACAAGGAGGCGAACCTCGCCTTCTGGAAGCAGACGGTGTTGCCGCTCGTGAAGAAGACCGCCGCGGCGCTCTCCGCCTGGCTCGCCCCTCTGTTTCCGGGCGCCGCCGTCGACTGCGACGCCGGTGGGATCGAGGCGCTTGCGGCCGACCGCGACGCCGACTGGGCGCGCGTCGCCGCCGCCTCGTTCCTGTCCGACGACGAAAAGCGGCGCCTTTTGGGGCTGCCGGATTCCGGCCTTCGCGAAACGGGGGCGGGCGATGACTGAGGCGATCTTGAAGCTTTCCGAGCTTCGCGTGTCGGTCGCGGTCGGCGCCGCGGTGATCGTGCAGACGGCGGCGGCGCTCCTCTGGTCGGGCTCGGCGGCCGAGCGCCTGAACGCCCTCGAGCGCAAGGCGGACGCGGCCGAAGAGCTTCTCGTCCGGACGGCGCGGATCGAAGAACAGCTCGCCGCGACGCGCGCGCAGCTCGTCCGCATCGAGACGAAACTGGAGGACGGGAGCCGCGGCCATGACTGAAACCTTCCCGATCCAGGGCTGGGCGGCGATCTATGACGAGGTCGACCTCAATCGCGACATCATCGCGCCGGGCGCCTTCGCAAGGTCGCTCGCCGCGACCGGGCCCGCCGGCGTCAAGTTTCTTTATCAGCATGCGGCGGAAATGCCGGTCGGGCGCTGGCGCGCCTTCGAGGAGCGCGAAAAAGGGCTCTACGCGATCGGCTAGATCCATCTTTCGACGCAGACGGCGCGCGAGGCGGCCGAACTCATCAAAGCCGACATCATCGACGGCCTGTCGATCGGCTTTCAGCCGATCCGCGCGCAGCGGACGGGCGGCGGACGGCGCATCCTTGAGGCGAGCCTCTGGGAAGTGTCGATCGTCACCTTTCCGATGGCCCCGAAGGCGCGGCTCGTCCGCGCGTCGACCGAGCCGAAATTCCGATCGGTCGAGGCCTTCGCGCAGACCGTGCGCGAAGCCGCGAGAATTCTATCAGCGTAATCCTGTCAGTATGAGGAGTAAAAACGACATGGAGACAAAGGCACGCAGCGAGAACGGCGAGTTGAGGGACGCGATGCGCGACTTCCTTTCGGCCTTCGAGCAGTTTAAGGAGGCGAACGACGGGCGTCTCGCGGCGCTTGAGCGCAAGAAGGACGACGCCCTTCTTTCCGACAAGGTCGAGCGCATCAACAAGGCGCTCACCGAGCAAAAGGCCGCGCTCGACAAGATGGCGCTCGCCGCGAGCCGGCCGGCGATCGGCCGCGCCTTCGCCCCCGAGGCCGACGAGAAGAAGGCGGCGATCGGGCGCTATATGCGCGTCGGCGACGCCGCGGCGCTCGTAGGTCTCCAGACGAAGTCCCTCAATGCGACGAACGACGCCGAAGGCGGCTATCTCGCGCCGGAGCCGACCGAGCGCATCATCGCCGCGGCGGTTCGCGACATCTCGCCGATCCGCCAGATCGCGACAAACCGCGAAATCGGGACGACGACCTTTAAAAAGCCGGTCTCTCTCGGCGGCGGCGCCGCCGGCTGGGTCGGCGAAACCGGCGGGCGGGTTGAAACCCAGACGCCGACCTTGTCCTCGATCGACTTCCCGACGATGGAGCTTTACGCGATGCCGGCGGCTTCGCAGACGCTCCTCGACGACGCGGTGGTCGACATCGAGCAATGGCTCGCCGACGAGGTCCAGGGCGAATTCGCGGCGCAGGAAACCAACGCCTTCGTCAATGGCGACGGCGTCAACAAGCCCAAAGGCTTTCTCTCCTATGTGATCGCCGAAGACAGCGTCCGCGCGGCGAACGAGATCGGCTATGTCGCGACGGGAGCGGCCGGCGGCTTCGCCGCGTCGAACCCGGCCGACCGGATTCTCGATCTCATCTACGCGCCCAAACAGGCCTATCGCGCCAATGGGCGCTTCGTCCTGAACCGGAAGACCTTGTCGGTCGTCAGGAAGTTCAAGGACCAGGACGGCAATTATCTCTGGCAGCCGTCGGTTTCCGCCGGCGCGCCGTCGACGCTCTTCGGCTATCCGGTGACGGAAGTCGAGGAGATGCCGGACATCGCGGCGAACTCCTATTCGATCGCGTTCGGCGATTTCGGACGCGCCTATCTCATCGTCGACCGCCAGGGCGTCAGGATCCTCCGCGATCCCTACAGCGCCAAGCCCTACGTCCTCTTCTACACGACGAAGCGCGTCGGCGGCGGCGTGCAGAACTTCGAGGCGGTGAAGCTTCTGAAGTTCGCGGCGAGCTAGCGCGGCGGCCAATCCCCTCCGCCGGCGCAGCCGGCGGAGGGACGCATCCGCCCGCAGATCATCAAAAGGACCTGTTGCGTAATGTCCCTCACCCTTATTGCTCCGCCGGCGGAAGAGCCGGTTTCGCTCGCCGAATTGAAGGCGCATTTGAAGATCGACGGCGCCGACGAGGACGCGCTTCTTTCGGGGCTCATTCTCGCCGCGCGCCGGACGCTCGAAGCGAAATTCGGCCTCGCGCTCGTCGCGCAGACCTGGCGACTCGCGCTTGACGCGGCGCCCGCCGCGCCGGTCGTCCTTTCCCTCTCGCCGGTCCTGTCAATCGACAGCGTCGGCGCGGCAAGGGGCGGCGTCATCGAGGCGCTCCCTTCGAGCGCCTATGAAGCGGTCGCCGGCGCGGTCGGCCGTGTGCTGATCAAGGCGCCCGTCGTCAGCGACCGGGCGCTTGACGGCGCCGTCATCGTCTTCACCGCCGGATGGGCGAACGCCGCCGCGGTTCCCGAGGAACTGAAGCTCGCGATGAAGATCCTCGCCGCGCATTATTACGAGACGCGCGAAGGCGAGGCGGAGCCGCCGAACGTCGCGCCGCTCGTCGCCCCTTACCGGCAGGTGCGGCTGTGATCGGCGCGTTTCGTCACCGCGTGACCTTGATGGCGCGCAGCGAGACGCCGGACGGCGCCGGCGGCGTCGTTGCGGCTTATACGGCCTCGGCCCCGCAATGGGCCCTGGTCGAACTCGCGCCGACCCTCGTCAATCCCGACGGCGGACGGCGCATTCGGCGCCTCCGCGTGCGCCTGCGGACGGAAAATCCGGCGCCGATCGGCGGCCGGCTGCTCTTCGACGGCGCTCTTTACGACATCGTCTCGATCGAAACCGACGACGCGCGCGGGCGCCGCCGCGTCCTCGCCTGCGAGGAGGTCTTATGACCGCCGGGTTCGCGCTCCAGAAGGCGATCTATGAAACGCTCGCCGCCGATCCGGGCCTTAAGGCGCTGATCGGCGATCCGGCGCGCCTCCACGACGGACGGCCCGAAACCGCCGTCTATCCCTTCGTCTCCTTCGGCGACGCGCGCGAGACGCGGGTTCAAGGCGCCGACGCGCTCGCCGAGCACGACATCCGCATCTCCATCCATTCCCGTTATGACGGTCGGCGCGAGATCGCGGAGATCAGTGAACGGATCATCGCCGCGCTCGAGGCCGCGCCGCCGGCGCCGGCCGGCTTTCGCCTCGTCTCGCTGGCGCACGTCTCGACGGAGGTCTTCCGCCGCGCCGACATCGACGCGCATCAAGGCCTCATCCGCCTTCGCGCCGCGACGGAGCGGCTCGCATGAAAGCTGAAATCAACGCCACCAAGGGCAAGGAGTGACCGACAATGACCGCCCAACGCGGAAAGGACATGCTCGTCAAGATCGGCGACGGCGGCAGTCCGGAAACCTTCTCGATCGTCGCCGGCTTGAGGACGCGGACGATTTCCCTGAACGCCCGCGAGGTTGACGCAACGCATTCGGAATCGGGCGGCTGGCGCGAGCTTCTGGGCGCCGCCGGCGTTCGCCAGTGCTCGGTCGCGGGCGCCGGCGTCTTCCTCGACGACGCCGCGGCGGACGCCGTCCGCGCCGCGTTCTTCGCCGGCGAGATCCGGAATTTCCGGCTCGTCATTCCGGGGATGGGCGAGTTTTCCGGCCCCTTCCTCATCGCCAATCTCGACTACGCCGGCGAGCATGACGGCGAGGCGACCTTCGCGCTCGCGCTCGCTTCGGCCGGCGCGATATCGTTCGCGGCCGCGCCATGACGCAGCATCGGCCGGGCGACGCCGACCTTGTCATCAACGGCGAGCGGAAAATCCTCCGCCTGACGCTCGGCGCGCTCGCCGAGCTTGAGGAAACGCTGGGCGAGGGCGACCTCGGAACGCTTCAAAAGCGGCTCGAGGCGCCGCGCGTCGCCGATCTTCTCGTCATCTTGAAGGCGCTCCTGCAAGGCGGCGGCGCGCTCGTCACCATCGAGGCGCTGAAGGCGAGCGACCTTGATCTTTCCGCCGCCGCGCGGGCGATCGCCAAGGCGTTCGCGTCGCTCGGCGGGGAGGAGACGCGCGCATGATCCCGTTCCGCCAATGGTTCGCCTATGCCGTCACGACGCTCGGCGTGTCGCCCGAAGACTTTTGGGGGCTGACGCTCGCCGAATGGCGCTTTCTCGCGCCCGACGCGCCGGCGGCCCTTTCCCGCGCCGGGCTCGAGGCGCTCATCGCTCAGTACAGGGA
>JACADX010000388.1 GCA_013389125.1 Parvularculaceae bacterium
CCTTTGCGATCGCATGGCGAGGGCGACGCGCCGATCTCTGGCCGACGCGCCGCGAAGCGCTCGCCCGATTGGAGGAGGACGGCGGCGTCAGACACGACGCGCTTCTCGCGCTTGAGGACCGGCCCGCCGCCGGGGCCGGCCCGCTATGGGACGCGCATCTCGCCGCGATGCGCGAAAAAGCGCTCGCGGCGCGCCTTCGGCCGCCGCGCATGACGGCGAACGCCGTCGACCGCTACGGTCTGCGCTACGCCGCATTCGCCGCGCTCGCCGTCGGCTGGATCGCCGCCGGAAGCGACGCCGGCTCGCGCCTCATCGCCGGCTTCATCCCGAGCGATCCCGCCGCCGCCGCCGCCGGCTACGCCGATCTCTGGATCGAGCCGCCCGTCTACACCGGCAAGGCGCCGATTTACCTTCTGCATGCGAATGATTCGCTTCCGGGCGCGCGAAAGGAGATCGAGGCGCCCGAAGGCTCCGTCGTCAAGGCGCAAGTCAACGCGCGCGCGCGCTTTCGGCTGGCGCTGAAATCGGGGCGTGAGACGCTCGTCGGCGCGCGCGAGGGCGGCGAGCGATCGGGGCGGGTCAGCCTCGTTCTGTCGACGAGCGGAACGTTGACGCTGAGAGCCGGCGGGCGCGAGGGGCGCTGGCCGGTTCGCGTCATCGACGACCGCGCGCCGGCGGTCGAATTCGTCGAGGCGCCGAAGGCGGATGCGAACGGACGCCTCATCTTCTCGGCGAGGATCGAAGATGACTACGGAGCCGTCAAAGGCTCTTTGCGCCTTCGGCTCGACGCCTCCCAGGAGCGCCCCCTCGACGCGCCCGCCTTCAGCAAGGACGCGATCGAAGAAGAAAGGCTTGCGCCGGTCGACGGCCTCGCCGGGCCTTCCGGCGCGCGCTCGGTCGCGGTCGATCTCCACTCCGACCCGTGGGCGGGCTTGAAAGTCGTCGCAACGCTCGTCGTCGTCGACGCCGCCGGCCAGTCCGGCGAGAGCGCGCCGACAAGCGTCGCGCTTCCGACGCGGGAGTTCTTCAATCCGCTGGCGCGCGCCGTCATCGAACAGCGCCAGTCGCTGGCGGTCGCCGCGAATGAGTGGCGCCGCGCCGAATGGGCGTTCAACGGCATGACGCTCGGGCCTGAGTATTTCTTCGACCGGCCGACGGACTATCTTCTCCTCAGGACCGCCATGTGGCGCATCAATAAGGAGGCGGGCGGCGACTACAAGGAGACGGTCGCCGATTTCTGGCCGCTCGCCCTGCAGCTTGAAGACGAGGCCTTGGAGCTCGCGCGCCGGCGGCTCGAAGCGGCGAAGGAGGCGCTGAAGAACGCGCTTGAAATCGGCGCGCCCGATTCCGAGATCGAGCGGCTCACGGAGGAAATGCGTGCGGCGCTTCAGCAGTATCTCCAGGCGCTCGCGCAGTCTGGCGAAGCGCCGGGCGACAGTCCGCCCCCGGACGAAGTGGTCACGTCGGCGGACCTTGACGAGATGCTAGACGGCGTCCGCGACCTAGCAAAGGCCGGCGCCGGCGAGGCGGCGCGCCAGGCGCTTTCCGATCTCGAAGCCTTGCTCAACAATCTGAGGCCGCCAAGCCGGACGGCGCGCGGCGGCGGAGGCCAAGACCGGCGGAGCGGCGGACCGGCCGGCGAAGCGGGCGATCTGATCGGCCGCCAGCGCGAGCTCTCCGACAGATCGTTCGAGCGCGGACAAACGCGCGGCGCTGTCGGCGACGATCTCGGCGAGGAGCAGAGCGGCATCGCCGGCGACCTCTCCGAGTTCATGAAGGCGCTCGAAGGCGGGAAGGCCGATCCAAGCGGGGCCGCGACGAGCGCGCTCCAGCGGGCGCTCGGCGACATGCGCCGGTCGGAGGAGGCGCTGAAGGGCGAGGATTTCGATGCGGCGAACGACGCGATGGAGCGCGCGATCGCCAGCCTCCGCGAGGGGGCGGGCGAACTCGCGCGCGCCGAGGGCGCTGAGGCGCGGGGCGAAGCTGCGCGAAGCGGCGACGGGCGACGGCCGATGCGCGACCCGCTCGGCCGACCGATCGGCGAGGCCGCAGGCCAGGACGTCGACGTTCCCGACCAGTCCGACGCGCAAAAGGCGCGCGAACTCCTTGAAGAACTGCGGCGGCGCCTCTCTGACGGCGAGCGCACGCAAGATGAAATCGACTATCTAGAGCGCCTGCTCGAACGGTTCTGACGCGAAACAAGCTGAGGCTCCGATAGAACCGGAGCGATTTTCCCGCCTGTTCTCTTTCCGCTGAATTCCGTTAAGGTCGCCGCGCCTGCCTCGACGGAATCCGACATGGCGAAGCGCCTTTTTCAGATAATCCTGATCGCGATGGTCCTCGGCGTCGCCGTCGGGGCCGTTCTTCACCGCACGGCGTCGCCGGAAGAAGCCGCGACGATCGCCGGCTATCTGAAGATCGTCACCGACATCTTCCTGCGCCTTATCAAGATGGTGATCGCGCCGCTCGTTCTGACGACCTTGATCGTCGGCATCGCGCATATGGGCGATTCGAAATCGCTCGGCCGCATCGGCCTTCGCACACTCCTCTGGTTCATCGGCGCCTCGCTCGTCTCGCTGGCGCTCGGGCTCTTGATGGTGAATCTCATCAAGCCGGGCGTCGGCTTCGAGGCGACGCTCCCGGCGGCCGCGTCCGGCGTCGACGCGACGAAATTCACGCTCGCCGAGTTCGTCACGCACCTCGTGCCGCGTTCGATCGTCGAGGCGATGGCGACCAACGAGATCTTGCAGATTGTCATCTTCTCGGTCTTCGCCGGCGTCGCCCTCGCCAAGCTCGGCGAGAAGACGAAGATGGTCGTCGAGCTGACCGAACAGCTCGCCTATGTGATGCTCAAAGTGACGGAATACGTAATGCTGCTCGCGCCGTTCGCGGTGTTCGCCGCGCTCGCCGGCATCATCGCGACGAAAGGACTCGGCGTCATCCTCACCTACGGGAAGTTCGTCGGCGGCTTTTACCTTTCGCTCTTCATTCTCTGGGCGCTGCTTGCGCTTGCTGGCCGCGTCGTCATCGGCGCAAGAACCGGCCAGCTCATTTCGATGATCCGTGAGCCGATCGCGATCGCCTTCTCGACAGCGAGCTCCGAGGCCGCTTACCCGAAGCTCCTTGAAAAGCTCGAGCGGTTCGGCGTCGCCAATCGAATCGCAAGCTTCGTTCTGCCGCTCGGCTATTCGTTCAATCTCGACGGCTCGATGATGTACTGCACCTTCGCGGCGCTGTTCATCGCGCAGTCTTACGGCATCGACATGTCGGTCGCGCAGCAGATCACCATGCTCTTGTTCCTGATGATCACGTCGAAAGGCATGGCGGGCGTGCCGCGGGCCTCGCTCGTCGTCATCGCCGCGACCTTGACCGCCTTCGGCATTCCCGAGGAAGGATTGCTCCTCCTTCTCGCAGTCGACCAGTTCCTCGACATGGGGCGGAGCGCGACGAACGTCGTCGGCAATTCGGTGGCGACGGCGGCGGTCGCAAAATGGGAAGGACTCCTTCGCGACCCGGCGCTCGCCCCGCCGCTCGCCGAGCGCGCGCGCGACGACGCCGAAGCGATTATCGTCGCGTCGCGGCGCGGCTGACGCGCAGGCGACGATCGGCGCCAGTTGCGTCGTTGCGCGCTGCGGCGCGCCGGACTAGGCTTTTGCGGCATGTGCTTTTCGGCGACAGCGAGTTTTACGGCGGCCGGCGGCCTTGCGCTGATCGGCGCGGCGGCGCTGCGCGAGCGGCCGCAGCCGCGGATGGCCGCGCTCGCCGCGACGCCGCTGCTTTTCGCCGCGCATCAAGCGATCGAGGGGGCGATCTGGCTCCAGCTCGCGGCCGGCGGGCCCTCGCCGGCGCTGGTCAAGACCTGGCTGTTCATCGCCGAAGCGTTCTGGCCGATTTTCGTCCCGGCGGCGGTTCTCTTGATGACGCGCGGGCGACGGCGCCGGCAAGGACTCGCCGCGCTTCTTCTGACCGGCCTTGTCGTGTCGGCGCATTTCACGATGCTCCTTATACGGAGCGACTTCACGGTCGCCGAGGTCAACGGCAATTTGCGCTATGAAGCGTCGGCGCCGCCCGGCGATCGGCTCGCCGGCCTTTATCTTCTTGCGACGGTCGCGCCGCTCCTCATCGCGCGCGAGCGCTTCGTCTTCGCTTTCGGTCTCGCGGTTCTCGGCGGCGCAATCGTCACCGAACTTTATTTCCGGCATGCCGGCCCGTCGGTCTGGTGCTTCTTCGCGACGATCGCAAGCCTTTGCGCCTTCCTTGCGGTTCGCGACGAGAACGCATCGCGCCGGACGTTCGACCCGCCGCGGCCGGGCCTTTAAAGCGGCGTGCGCAAAAGCGTGCGGGGTTCACTGCACGCCGCTCTCGTATTTGATCGTCGCGGCGTTTACGCGCTGGACCGCGCACGCCTCAGCGCACGCCGCTCTAGATGCCGCGCAGAATTTCGAGCGCCGCCTCGTGAAGCTCGGGGCTCGCCGCGGCGAGAACGCGGCCGCGCTTGTCCTCGCCCAAGGGCTCCCCTTTCCAGCCGGTGATGACGCCGCCGGCGCCTTCAACGACCGGCGCGAGCGCCGAATAATCGTGGCGCTTAAGGCTCGATTCGACGACGAGGTCGATCTCGCCGAGCGCCAATAGTCCGTAGGCGTAAGCGTCGAGCGAAAAGCGCGCGACCTGCGTCCTCGCCGCGATCGCGGCGAAGGCTTCGGCTTCGTCGCCGGTGAAATAGGCCTCGCGCCTGGGATCGGTCGTCGAAAGCCGGGCGCGCTTCAAATCCTTGACGCCGCTCGTCCGGCACGCGCTTTCGACGCCGCGCCGGCGATAGTTCGCGCGCCCGCCATGCCCGAGCCATCGCTCGTCGCTGAAGGGCTGGTCGATGAGGCCGATCACCGGCCGCCCGCGGCTTTCGAGCGCGATCAGCGTCGCCCATGTCGCGACGCCGCAGACATAGGCTCTCGTTCCGTCGACGGGATCGATGATCCAGCGAAATTCCGCGTCCTCGCGTTCGGCGCCGAATTCCTCGCCAATGACGCCGTGCCGCGGGTAGACGGCGTTCACCATGCGCCGGACCGCGCGTTCGGCTTCGCGGTCGGCGTCGGTCACGGGATCAAACCAGATGCCGGCCTTGTTCGAGACTTCCTGCCCGGCGCGAAAGCGCGGCATCGTCTCGGCGCGCGCCGCATCCGCAAGGCGGCCGGCGAAAACCGCATATTCCGTGAGAAGTTCAAAGCCGTCCGTCATGGCCCTTTGACCATGACCGCGCCGGCTTTGAAATTCAACTCGAGGCTTGGCGCGGCGGCCTATTCGTCGCCCGACATCGCCTTTGCAAGGTCAAGCAGCCGGCGGCGCGGCTCGTCGTTCATCGTGTAAAAGGCGCGGACGAGCGCGATCGTGTCCTTGTTCTGGAACGGATCATCGATGGCCTTGGCCGCATGATCGCCGTTTTTGGCGGCGTAGGCCTCGCCTTCGAGCCCTTCGAAGAAGTAGGAAACCGGAACGTCGAGCGCTTTTGCGAGCGTCCAAAGACGCGAGGCCGAAATGCGGTTGGCGCCGCTTTCGTATTTCTGGATCTGCTGGAAGCGGATCGAAACCGCGTCAGCCAGTCTTTGCTGCGTCATGCCCAGCAGCCGGCGGCGCTGGCGCACGCGGTTGCCCACGTGCAGGTCAATCGGATGGGCCATCAGCCTTTCTCCCGTTAATGCGCGCAAGGCCCACGCCCTCGCGCCCCTGATGCGGGAGAAGTCGCAATGTCCGTGCCAGCGGGTTGTCGCCGTCAAAGCGGCCGCCCGCGCGCGCCGAAGCGCCGATATGTTCCGTTTCAGGACGGAACGGCGCCGTTGAGGGTCAGTCGATCATCTTCGCCGAGCGAAGCCAGAAGTCTTCGTCAAAGCCCGGCATTTCAAGATTGGCGATGAACTGCCGCGAGGCGGCGTCCCATGAGAATCTCTCCGCCCAGGCGCGGCAGGCGGCGGGATCGCGCTTTCGCCAGGCGTCAAGGCAGGCCTGGCGCAGATCCTCGTTCATCGCGCCGCACCCCTCCGGCGCCCCGTCGAGGATCTCGAGCGGCCCGCGCACCGGATATGCCGCGACCGGAACGCCGCAGGCGAGCGCCTCGACGTTGACGAGGCCGAACGTGTCGGTCCGGGACGGAAAGACGAAAACGTCAGAGCCCTGATAATACCTCGTCAGCTCCTCGCCGAATTTCGGACCGACGAAGACGGCGTCCCTGAAGCGGTCTTGAAGCTCCGCTTTCTGGGGCCCGTCGCCGACAATGAGCTTCGTGCCGGGAAGTTCGATCTTCAGGAAATCCTCGATGCTCTTTTCAACCGCGAGACGCCCCACATAAAGAAAAATCGGCCGCGAATAGTGATCGAGGAAGGAGCGGTCGCCGGGAACGAACTGCTTCAGATCGACGCCGCGCGCCCAAAGCTTCATGTCGACGAAGCCGCGCTCCCTTAACTCTTCCATGAGGCCGGGCGTCGCGACCATCATCGTCTCGCCGTCCTTGTGGAAGTCTTTCAAGACGGCGTAACCCCACGAGATCGGCACCGCCCAGCGCTCATGCGCGTATTCGGGAAAGCGCGTGTGAAAGCTCGTGGTGAACGGATAGTCGCGCAGCTTGCAAAAGCGCCTTACCGCGCGGCCGATCGGCCCTTCGGTGGCGATGTGGATCGCATCCGGCTTGAAATCGTTGATGATCTTTGCAACGCGCCGGTTCGGCAGGATCGAAAGACGGATCTCGGGATAGGACGGCAACGGCAGCGATTTGAACTCGTTCGGCGTAATGTAACGCACCTGATTGCCGAATCCGGTCAGGATGTCGCCAAGGGTTTCAAGCGTCCGGACGACGCCGTTCAGCTGCGGCTTCCAAGCGTCGGTCGCGATCACGATCTTAAGACCCGCCTGCGTATTCGGCATGACGAAACGCTGTTTCGGGCGCGTCAGGCGTCCGACGCCGGAACTAAGGCGCCGCAACGGTCCTCTGCGCTCGGCGACAGGCGCGCCGCCAGTCTGGTTATTCGCTTTCAAGCGCCTCTCCTTGCGAGCATTCGCCAACGAGTAGTCGGTGGGCCAAGAGCCCGCAACTCCGGCGCGCGAGCCTTGCCTTGGGCTATTGCGATGCACAAATTTTATTGCACTGCAGCGGATTCGCTGTACACTTAGATCGGCGGCATCGGTTGGATGTCGCTGCCCTTATGGGCGTTTCCTCCCAATTGACTTGGCCGCGGCAGAAATTCCGCGGCCTTTTTTTCGCGCATGCAGCAAGAATCGGCTACTCGGCCGCCTGCGCCGGGCGAAGCGCTGCTGGCGAGACCCGGGAAAGTTCGGCGATGACCGACTGCAGATGGCGTTTCAGCGTCTCGAACGCGGCGGTCCGTGCAATCCGCTTTTCATCAAGGTAGAGGGCGCGGTTGATCTCGATCTGCAGCACGTGAACGCCGTCCGCCGGCCCCCCATAGGCGGCCGCCCCAAGCCCCCC
>JACADX010000389.1 GCA_013389125.1 Parvularculaceae bacterium
CCGCTGCACGTTGCATGCGCGCCTTGTGCAAGTTAAAGAGAACTTTAAGTCAAGCGGGAAAACCATGATGACGGCGGGCGCAGGTTCACGTCGCCGGGAGCGCGACGCGATGATTCCGATCGGCGATCTCGCCCGGCGCGCCGGGGTCAAAGCGAGCGCGCTCCGCTTTTACGAAGCGGAGGGTCTACTCGCTTCGGCGCGAAGCGCGGGCGGAAGGCGCCATTACCCGAGAGCGGAACTGCGCCGCGTCGCTTTCATCCGCGCGGCGCAGGCGGTCGGGCTTTCGCTCGACGAAATCCGCAGCGCCCTCGCTTCCCTCCCAGGCAATCGCACGCCGACGAAAGCGGATTGGGAGAAACTCTCGCGCGGCTGGCGCCCGCTCCTCGACGCGAAGATCGCCCAGATGACGCGCCTTCGCGACACGCTGACGAACTGCATCGGCTGCGGCTGTCTCTCCTTGAAGGCGTGCGCGCTCTACAATCCCGGCGACGCTGCGCGCGCGAAGGGCGCCGGCGCGCGGTATTTGATGGGGAATAGGCCGACCGTGACGAAGCCCGAAAGCCGGACGCGAGGGCCGCGAACGACTTGATCTGCGAATACAACTTGCGTTCAACTTGGTCTCGTTTGAAGGTCATTCGACCGCACTGGCCGCCGGCGATTCAAAGGGAGCTCTTCGATCATGTCGTTCCGTTCCCGGATCACCCGATTCTTTCTCTGGATTATGGTGCTGGCGACGGGTCCCCTTGTCGGGGCCAAAATTTTCGATCTCCTTGTCTTGGTCGGGGCCTGGAGCGCCGATCCACCCAGATCTCTTCGCCTCCTACCTTATGGAGATAACTGGCCCGTAGATACGGGCGAGTTCTTCATCCCGGGGTCGGCGGCAACGCTCCTTGCTTCGCTCGGCGCACTCATCGCGGGTTGGACAACACCCTGGCGGTACCGCGCGCAACTGGTCGCGCCCGCGCTCATCATTCTACTGACGCTAGCGATCACAGTGACGGTGTTCTGGCCGCTGAACAGCGCGCTCTGGCATGCGTCTATCCATTCGCCAGGCGCGGAGCAGGACCCGGCCAAGATCATCGCGATGGTTCGCGAATGGGTCCGGCTCGATTGGGTCCGGATTGCGCTCGCCGCCATCGCATTCATCGTTTCGGTGAACACGCTCAGCCAGCCATATCCGGCGACGCGCGCGTCGCCGGACTCCCCCCCCGTGCGCGCGGCGGTTTTTGCCGGCGTAGGCGGGATAATCGCCTTCGTCGCCTACTTTCTGATCAGGGGCCTTGCCTAAGCGGCGGTCACGGTCAGCGCTGAAAATCGTAGAACGCGCCCATGCCGAGAAGTTTCGTCAGCGCGTCGATCGCGGCGAGCGATTCGACCATGAAGTCCGGGTCGCGGAGATCGTCCGGCGTCAGACGGTCGCGATAATGCTTTCTCGCCCAGGCTTCGAGCGCGTCGAATTTCCGGTCGTCGAGTAGGAAGTTCGGGTTTGTTGCGGCGATCTCCGCGTCCGACAGCACGACGCGCAGGCGAAGACAGGCGGGACCCCCGCCGTTCCGCATCGACTCGCGCACGTCCATATAGATCGCGCGGTTGATCGGATTGTTCTTTGCGAGCGTTTCATCGACGAAGGATTTGACGCGCGCGTTCTCTTCAGATTCCTTCGGCAGGACGAGCGCCATCTCTCCGCCCGGCAGCGACAGGAGCTGCGAGTTGAAGAGATAGGACGAGATCGCATCCTCGAGCGTGACCGCCGATTTCGGCGCCTCGATGATTTCGACGAATGGCGCCGCCTTCCGGATCGCTGCGACGGCGCCTTCGCGATCTTCAAAGCTTTGCTCGTGCAGGAAAAGCACGGTCCCGTTGGCGACGCCGACGACGTCATTGTGGAAGGCGCCCGCGTCGAGCGCGGCCCGCGCCTGTTGCACGAAAACGGTCTTGGCCGGATCGAGGCGATGATTGCGGGCGACGGCCTCGCTCGCGCGCTTCTTCTGGCGCGCCGGGAACTTGTCGCCGTCGATCCCATAGACGAAGAGGTGGACGCCCTTCGCGCCATGGCTTTCGGCGAGGCGCCCGTGGTTCGCCGCCCCCTCGTCGCCGAAATGCACGCCGCCCGGCAGGACCGGATGGTGAACGAAGAAGCGCTCGTCGGCGAAGATGTGTTTTAATACGCGCACCGTCGTCGGCGCCTCGATCGAGCGGTGAAAATTGCCGGCGAGATTGGCGGAGGTGAAGTGGACCTTGCCGTCGGCCGCATCCGGCGAGGGCGCGACGGTTCCCGCATTCGCGGTCCACATGGAGGAGGCGGCGTAGCAATTGGCGAGAATTTCGGGATGCGCCGCCGCCTGCTCGATGATCTGGCGGTCGGTCCCGGAAAATCCGAGCGCGCGGAGCGTTTTCAAATGCGGGCGATCCTGCGGCGGCAGGAAGCCTTGGTTGAGCCCCAGCGCCTTCACCGCGCGCATCTTGGCGACGCCTTGCAAGACGGCCGCGCGCGGGTTCGACGCGGCCCCCTTGTTCTTCGCCGACGCGATGTTGCCGAAGGAGAGCCCGGCGTAATTATGCGTCGGACCGATGAGCCCGTCGAAGTTGATTTCGCGGCAGGTCATTTCACCCCCGTCTGCCCCGCCGGCATCGCAAGGAGCGTCTCGCCCTCCATCGACGCGACGGGATAGGCGCAATAATCCGCCGCGTAATAGGCGGCGGGGCGATGATTGCCGGAACGGCCGACGCCGCCGAACGGCGCCGATGACGCGGCGCCCGTCGTCTGGCGGTTCCAGTTGACGATGCCGGCGCGGCTCAGCGCGAGAAACTTCTCCCACTTCTTCGCGTCGTCCGAGAGAAGCCCCGCCGAAAGGCCGAACGCTGTCGCATTGGCTCTGGCGATCGCCGCGTCTAAATCCGTCTCGCGATAGACGGCGAGCATCGGGCCGAAATGCTCCTCGTCCGGAATGGCGCTTGCGCGCGTCAGATCGACTATTCCGGCCGAGACGAAGGCCGAGCCTTCGTCCTGCACGGAGAGCGCGCGGATGACCTCGCCGCCCTGATCGACTCGGAAATCGAAGGCGCGTTCGAGCGCCTCGGCGGCTTTGGGCGAAATGACGGGCCCCATGAAGGGCTGCGGATCGGCGAAGGGCGCGCCGACGATGAGGCGGTCGCGCAGCCTTGCAAGCGCGTCGATAAATTTATCGCCTTGCGATCCGTCGGGGACGATCAGGCGGCGCGCGCAGGTGCAGCGCTGACCCGAAGTCAGAAACGCCGATTGCACGACCGTCCACGCCGCGGCGTCGACATCCTCCGTATCCCACCAGATGAGCGGATTGTTGCCGCCGAGCTCGAGGGCGGTGATCACGTCGAGGCGGTCGGCGAATTTCTTGTGGATGAAGAGGCCCGTCTTGTATCCGCCGGTGAAGAGAACGCCGCTCAGGCCATCGCCGTCGAGAATCGCCTCCCCGGTCTCGCGGGCGCCGTAAACGAGATTGATGACGCCCTTTGGAACGCCCGCTTCCTCCAGCGCCTTGACGATGAAGCCGCCCGGCCCCGGCGCGAGCTCGGACGGCTTGAAGACGACGGTGTTGCCGGCGAGGAGCGCCGGCGCGATATGCCCGTTCGGCAGATGCGCGGGGAAGTTGAAAGGCCCCAGAACCGCCATCACGCCATGCGGCTTGTGGCGGAGGACGCTGCGGCTTGCGCCCATGGGGACCGACTTCTCGCCGGTGCGCTCGCGATAGGCGTGGACCGAAATGTCGACCTTGCCGGCGACGGAGGCCGCTTCCGTCTTTGTCTCCCAGAAAGGTTTCCCGGTTTCCGTCGAGATGAGGCGCGCGAGCGCGTCCGCGTC
>JACADX010000303.1 GCA_013389125.1 Parvularculaceae bacterium
CCGCCATAGGACGGGGCGGAGCCCTCATTGGCGCGCGAAACAGCGCGGAGAATTTCGGGGTGAACGCCCGCCCAGTTGTCGGAAGCGAATTGCATGAAGCGAGCCTAGCAGAGGCCGCGCATGAAAAAAGCCCGGCCGCGCGGGCCGGGCCCGACGCTGGCGCAACGCCGTTCCTATTCTTCCTTCGCGACGATCTTCGCGGTCCCTTTGCGGCCGTCGTCAAGCGTATAGGCGGCGATCTCGCCGACCTTTCCTTCGCCGCCATTGTCTTCAAAAGTCGCGCACAGCGTTTGCGGCGTCTCGCCGGCGAAGGTCGCGCAGAGTTTTCTCGTCGCTTCGTCCCAGGTGTAAGACGCGGTCGCGCCGTCGGGCCCTTCCGCGGTGCCGTCGTCGTTGAATTTCCAAGTCTGCGTCGCGCCATCCTCGCCGGTGAATTCGACCGTCGTCGAGGCGGCCAGCGCCGGCGCAGCCATGAGGGCGGCGATCGCCGCAACGGCAATGAGCTTTTTCATGAACGTCTCCTGATTGATGCGCGCGCCTTTTTGCGCCCGCCATTGACGCGCAGCCGCGACCGGCCCCGCCTTCCCATTTGCGTCGCCAACCCCGCCGCGCGCCGAGACGCTATCGGCGGGGCCGAAGACGGTCAATCGCGCTTCGCCGCGGAAATCGCTGCGTTGAACGCTTCGTAGTCCGCGATCACGCGCGTCGCGCCGGCGCCTTCGAGCCGGGCGCCCAAGCCGCCAAAGCAATGCCCGCCGCCGACAAATCCCCACACGGTCATTCCCGCAGCGACCCCGGCCTTCACGCCGTTGACGCTGTCTTCAAGGACGAGGCAGCGCGCCGGCGCGACGCCGAGTCGCTCGGCCGCATAAAGAAAGATGTCGGGCGCCGGCTTTCCGTTCGGAACAAGGTCGGCGGAATAGACATGCGGCGCGGCAAGCTCGAAGAGGCCCATGCGCTTCAGCTTTCCCTCGAGAAAATGCGCGCGGGATGAAGAAGCGACGGCAAGAGCGCCGATCGCCTCGCGCGCGCGCCGGAGCGCAAGGTCGGCGCCGTCGATGATCGTCAGCGCATGCATTTCGCGCCGCCGGCCGGCGAGCACGCGCGCTTCGAAATCGTCAGGCGCCGAAGCGCCGTGCGCCTCGGCGTAGTCTTCCCGCAGGACCTCAAAAAACCGCGCATCATGAAGACCGGTAAACCGGCCGACATAATCCTCGGCGGCGTAAGGGAGCCCGAGTTCGGCGAGCGCCTTCCTCTCGCCGCGGACAGCGAGCGCCTCCGAATCGACGAGCACGCCGTCGCAGTCAAAGATCACCGCCTCGAACGCCATGGCGGGCGATCTAGCCGCAATTTTCTTTCCGCGCCATCAGCATGGGGTTGATTGGGCGCGCGGCCTCGACAATGCTCTCCGGCGGAGGGTCGCATGCATCCTATTTTCATCGCCGCATCCGCGCTTCTCGCCGCGGCCGAAGCCGCGCCGCCGGTCACCATCGTCATTCATGGCGGCGCCGGCGCCCTCGAAAGAGGACGCTATTCGCCGGCTGAAGAGGCGGCCTACAAGGCGCGTCTTTCCGAAGCGCTCGACGCCGGCTACGCGGTCCTTGAACGCGGCGGACCCGCGCTTGACGCCGTCGAGACCGCGATCGCGCTTCTCGAGGACTCGCCGCTTTTCAACGCCGGGAAAGGCGCCGTCTTCACGTATGAGGGCAAGAACGAGCTCGACGCGTCCGTCATGGACGGCCGCACGAAAGCGGCGGGCGCGGTCGCCGGCCTAAGACATGTGAAGAACCCGATTCGCCTTGCGCGCGCCGTCATGGAGAAATCGCCGCATGTGATGATGATCGGCGACGGCGCGGAGGAATTCGCGAAAGAGCAAGGGATTGCGCTCGTGAAGTCCTCCTATTTCCGCACGGAAAAGCGTTGGCGCGATTACAAGGACGCGCTGAAAAAGGCGAAAGAAGCGACCGCCGCAGAAAAGGAAAGCGCCGTCGCGCGCGATTTCAAGTACGGAACCGTCGGCGCCGTCGCGCTCGACGCCAAGGGGAATCTTGCGGCGGGAACCTCCACCGGCGGCATGACCTTGAAGCGCTACGGCCGCGTCGGCGACGCGCCGATCATCGGCGCCGGGACGTTCGCAGACAACCGCTCCTGCGCCGTCTCGGCGACGGGGTGGGGCGAGTATTTCATTCGCCTCACGATCGCCCGCGACATCTGCGCGCAAGTCGAATACGGCGGCAAGTCGATTGAAGAGGCGACGCGGGACGTCATACATGCGCGCCTTCAGCAATCGGGCGGCGACGGCGGCGTCATTGTCCTCGCGCCGGACGGCTCTTTCGTCATGGATTTCAACTCGGCTGGCATGTTTCGCGGCGTCAAACAGGGCGGGCGCAAAGAGGTCGCGATTTACCGGGATGCGGCGACGCCGTAAGGGCGATCATGGCGCGAAGGATGGCGGCGATCGGAAACTGAGCGCGGCAAACCGCGTCGCCGCCGAATTGACATCCGAAAGGGACGCCTCCACCAATCGCGTTGATCGCGCGTGCGCGCGTCGGAGCGCGCACGCCAATCGCTGGAGGGGCTCAATGGACGTCAATCGCCGGATTTTCATCGGCGGCGCGGCGATCGCGGCGGGCCTCGACGCGAGCGCTGGCGCGACAAGCGAGGCGCGCGGCGGCGACAAGGCGCAAAGAAAGGCGCTGAAGGCGCTCGAGTCTTATGTCGAACGACATCGCGCCGAATGGGGTGTTCCGGGAATGACGGTCGCCGTCGTGACGCGCGACGGATTCGAAGGCTTTGTCCGTTCGGGCCTTGCGGACGTCGAGAGAGGAATTCCGGTCGCTCCCGACCACCTCTTTCAGATCGGCTCGATCTCGAAGATGTTTACGGCGCTCGCGACCTATGCCCTGATGGACGAGGGGAAGATCGCGTCCGACGCGCGGCTCGAAGACGTTCTCAAGGGAATGAAGGTGCGCGGCGGCGAAACGATTACGCTGCAACATCTCCTCAATCATACCTCGGGACTCCCGTCCGATTCGGCGATCTTTCCGCAAGGAGGGTTATGGGTTGGATTCGCGCCCGGGACGGGCTGGTCCTATTCGAATTCCGGCTACCAGCTGGCGGGCGACATGGCGGCGGCCGCGGCGGGCGAGCTTTACGAAGACCTCGTTCGCAAACGCGTCCTCGAAAAGATCGGCATGCGGAATAGCGTTCCGACGATGCGCGTCGCCGACCGCCGTCGCTACGCGCAAGGCTATGAGCCGGCGTTGACGGACCGCCTCAATCCGCGTCCCGGCGCGATGACGCCGACGCCATGGGTCGATTCCGACAGCCCGGCCGGCTCGATTGCGGCGACAGCGGGCGACATGGCGGCGTTCCTGCGCTTTCTTCTTGATCTCGCCGACGGGAGAGGCGGCGCGGTCTTCTCGGACGAAACCGCGAAACGGTTTCTCGCCGATCCCGTGGACGGCTGGGGTCCCGGCGCCAAATACGGCAACGGCGTCGCCCGCATCGAAATCGACGGGCGCAACTATCTCCATCACACTGGCGGCATGATCTCGTTCTGCTCGGCGCTTCATGTCGACGCGGAGGCCGGCGTCGCGGCGTTCGCCTCCGCCAATATCCATTATTCGCTTAATTACCGGCCGGTCCGCGTGACGACCTACGCCTGCGAGCTCCTGCGCGCCGTGAAGGAAAACGCGGCGCTCCCGGCTCCGAAGCCGCCGATGATCGCGCTTGAGAAGCCGACGCAATACGCCGGCGCCTTTACGGCGGCGGACGGCGACAAGTTCGAAGTCGCCGTCGACGGCGAAACGCTCCGGCTCCTGAGAGGCGGGCGGTCGAGCAGGCTGCAGCAAGCGGCAGGATCGCTCTTTGCGACGACGGAGCCCGATTTCGCCGTCGCGGGCGTCGTCATCGAGGTTGAGAACGAAAGGGCCGTGCGGGCCTGGATCGGCGAAACCGAGTATCTCGCCGATCCGGCGGGCGGCTATCAGCAGCCGGCGCCTGAGGACCTTCGCGCGCTCTCCGGCCGCTACGACAATGACGACCGCTGGGCGGGGCCGCTTTACGTCTATGCGCGCAGCGGGAAATTATGGATCGGCAACGCCGAGCCGCTGACGCCGCTGAAGGGCGGCGAATGGCGCCTTGGCGACGAGACGTCTCCCGAACGCATCCGCTTTGACGGCTTCATCAACGGCCGCCCGCACCTCCTGCTCTTCTCGGGAACGCCCTATGCGCGGCGGTTCAGCTAAGGTTTTGCGGCGCTCTCCTGCGTGAGCGCGTCGCGCACTTTCGGCATGATCCGCCGGCTGACCGGCACTTCGGCGCCGTTCGACAAGCGGAGCGCGCCGACGCCGGAGCTTTCCCGGGTCAGCGCCTTCACGAAATCCGTGTTGACCATGAAGGAGCGGTGAACGCGCAGGAAGGTCGGCGGCAGTTCCGACTCGAGCTCCGTGAGCGCGCCATTGTGCAGGATATGCCGCCCGTCCGCGAGGTGCAGTTCGACATAGTCGCCCGCGCCCTTGCAATGCGTGATGTCGGCGGCGCGAATAATCGTGAGGGAGCCGGCGCCGTTGACGCGAATGGTCGCCGGCGCTTCGCTTTCGGCCGCGCGCTGAAGCGCGGCTTCAAGCTCGCGCGTTCGCCCGCGTTCAAGAGCGCGTTCGCGCCGTTCGCGTTCGATCGCGACGGCTTGCGCCGCGAAAAGGACGAGGAGGAGCGCTGCGACCTCGAAAAAGAAGACCGCGTCAAGAAAGACGCCGCGAAAGAGGAGGATCGACGCGGCGAAAGCGGCGAGCGCCGCCGCGTAAAGATAACCCTGTCGGTCCCCGCGAATGGCGGCGAGGGCGGCGACGCCGGCGCTCGCCGTCGTCGCGGCGAACATGGCGAAGCCGGCCTTGGCGTCAAAGCCCTTTGCAAAGGCGATCGTCAATGCCGTCAACATGACAATGGCGCCGATGATCTTGAATTTTCCGCCTTCGACGAACCGGGAGACGACGAGCGCGGCGAGAGTCAATCCGAATCCCGCCGACGTCGCGACGATCGCAATGAGGCGAAGATCGTGGAC
>JACADX010000263.1 GCA_013389125.1 Parvularculaceae bacterium
CGGCAAGACCGGCGACGGCGCGGGAATTCTCGTCGACATCCCGCAGGACCTTTTCCGCGGCTTTGTCGGGAGAATGGGAGGTTCGCCGGGCGACGCTTCGCTTTGCGCCGGAATGCTCTTCCTGCCCCGCACGAATCTCGCGGCGCAAGACCAGTGCCGGACGATCGTCGAGACCGAAATCATTCGGGACGGATTCAAAGTCTTCGGCTGGCGGCAGGTTCCGGTCGACGCAGGCCGGCTCGGCGATCGCGCCGCGATGCTCAGGCCCGAGATTGAGCAGATTCTCTTTTGCGACGGCAGGGATCGCCCGAAAGAGGCGCTTGAGCGCGCCCTATACCTCGTTCGGCGGCGCATTGAGCAGCGCGCGAGCGACGCGAATCTTTCCGAGTTCTACGTGTCCTCTCTCTCCTCGAAATCAGTCGTCTACAAGGGCATGTTTCTCGCAGAGGAGATCGACCGCTTCTATCAGGATCTCACAGACCCCGATTTCGTCTCGTCGGTCGCGATCTTTCACCAGCGCTATTCGACGAACACCTTTCCGGAGTGGCGGCTCGCGCAGCCGTTCCGAATGCTCGCGCACAACGGCGAGATCAACACGCTGAAGGGCAACCGCAACTGGATGAAGAGCCATGAGATCCGCATGGCCTCGACCGTTTTCGGCGACGATCAGGACTGCGTGAAGCCGGTCATTCGTCCGGGCGCTTCCGACTCGGCGGCGCTCGACCAGGTGTTCGAATTGCTCGTTCGCGCCGGTCGAACAGGTCCGATGGCGAAAGCGTTGCTGATTCCGGAGGCGTGGGCGCGGCGCGCCGCGAACATGAAAGAGGAATGGCAGGCGCTTTACGCCTACTGCAACGCCGTGATGGAGCCCTGGGACGGCCCGGCCGCAATCGCCGCCTATGACGGGCGCTGGGCGCTCGCCGGCGTCGACCGCAACGGCCTTCGCCCGCTCCGCTACGCCGTCACGGAGGACGGCGTTCTCGCAGTCGGGTCCGAAACCGGCATGTGTCCGCTCGGCGATCGTCCCATCGCAGTGCGCGGCGCGCTCGAACCCGGCCGCATGATCGCTTTCGATACGGAGACGCTCAGGTTTTACGAGCAGGAGGAAATTCTCGACTACCTCGCTTCGCGGCATCCGTATACGGAGTGGCTGAAGAACATCCTCCACCTCGAACCGAAGATCGGCCCCGGACCGGAAGAACGCCTCTTCCGCGGCGAGGGCCTCCTTAGACGGCAGATCGCCGCGGGACACACGCTTGAGGACCTTGACCTCATCTTGCGGCCGATGGCTGCGACCGGAAAAGAATCGATCGGATCCATGGGCGACGACGCTCCGATTGCGGTCCTGTCCGACGAATACCGGCCCCTTTCCCATTATTTCCGCCAGAACTTCAGCCAGGTGACGAACCCGCCGATCGACCCATTGCGCGAGGCGGGCGTGATGAGCCTCAACACCCGGTTCAAAAACCTCGGCAACATTCTCGCGTCCGACAAGACGCAAACGGACGTGTTCGTTCTCGAGAGCCCGATCCTGACAAACGGCATGTATGATCGGCTCCTCACGCTGCTCGAAGGCAAGACTGCCCTCATTGACTGCACGTACGACGCCGCCGAGGCCACCGGCGATGGAACCGGGCTAAGGCGCGCGCTTGAGCGCATCCGGACGGCGGTCGAAGCCGCCGTCAAAGACAGGGACGGCGTCATCATTCTCACCGACGAATTTCAGAGCGAATCGCGCACGCCGGCGCCGATGATTCTCGCCGCCGGCGCCGCGCACGCGCATCTTACGAAAGTCGGTCGTCGGTCGTTCTGCTCGATCATCGTGCGGTCCGCCGAATGCCTTGATCCGCACTATGCGGCTGTGCTCGTCGGCGTCGGCGCGACAGCGGTCAATCCTTACCTCGCCCTTGATTCAATCGCTGACGCGCATGCTGACGGACGCTTTGAAGGGCTGTCGCTCGGCGATTGCGCCTACAATTACAAGCGCGCGCTAGAAAGCGGGCTTTTGAAGATCATCTCAAAGATGGGCATATCCGTCATTTCATCCTATCGCGGCGGGTGCAATTTCGAAGCGATCGGGCTGTCGCGCAGCCTTGTCGAAGAGTGCTTCCCCGGCGTGACAAGCCGGATTTCCGGAATCGGATTCGCCGGCATCGAGCGCCGCACCGCTCGGCTCCGCGAACGCGCATGGCGGGGAAAGCCGATATTGCCGGTGGGCGGATTTTACAGTCAGCGGACGCGCGGCGAGAGGCACATTCTCGGCGCGCTCATCGTCAACGACCTCCACAAGGCGGTGAGGGAAAACGACGCCGCCGCCTTCCGGCGGTTCGTCGACGCGCTCGACGGACAGCGCCCCGCGCAGGTGCGCGACCTATTGCAGCCGCGGCCGCTGCGGCGGGCGATCGACATCGCGGAGATCGAATCGGCCGAATGCGTCCGCAAGCGCTTTGTCACGCCGGGCATGTCGCTTGGCGCGCTCTCGCCCGAAGCGCACGGCGCGCTCAACATCGCCATGAACCGCATCGGCGCAAAGTCGGTTTCCGGGGAAGGCGGCGAAGATCCGGACCGGTACGCGCCGCTCGCCAACGGCGACAACGCCAATTCGGCGATAAAGCAGGTCGCCTCCGGCCGTTTCGGCGTCACCGCCGAATATCTCAATCAATGCGAGGAGCTTGAGATAAAAATTGCGCAAGGCGCAAAACCCGGCGAAGGCGGCCAGCTGCCCGGTTTCAAGGTGACCGAGTACATCGCGAAAATGCGTCACGCGACGCCCGGCATCACTTTGATCTCGCCGCCGCCGCATCACGACATTTATTCGATCGAGGATCTCGCGCAGCTCATCTATGATCTAAAGCAGATCAATCCGACGGCGCGCGTTAGCGTGAAACTCGTCTCGGCCGGAGGGATCGGCGCGATCGCGGCCGGCGTCGCCAAGGCCAAAGCCGACGTCATCCTCATTTCCGGCCATGTCGGCGGCACCGGAGCGAGCCCTCACTCCTCGATCAAATTCGCGGGTTCGCCTTGGGAGCTCGGGCTTGCCGAGGCTCACCAGCTCTTGACTCTTAACGACCTCAGAAGCGAGGTCACCTTGCGCGTCGACGGCGGCATTCGGACCGGCCGCGACATCATCATCGCGGCGATGCTCGGCGCCGAAGAATTCGGCATCGGCACGATCGCGCTCGTCGCTTTGGGCTGCCTGATAGTGCGTCAGTGCCATTCCAACACCTGCCCAGTTGGAATCTGCACGCAGGACGAGACGCTGCGCCGGCGTTTTTCCGGAGAGCCGGCGCATGTCGTCCGGCTGATGACGTTTCTCGCTGAAGACGTTCGGCGTCGTCTTGCCGAACTCGGCGCGTCGTCGCTCGACGAGATTATCGGGCGATCCGATCTTCTCGATCAGATTTCAAGGGGCTCGACGGACCTCGACGATCTGGACCTAAACCCGATCCGCGTCCGCATCGACTCCGGCGATCGCCCTCCGCGTTCAAAGCGGAGCGGCCGGATCGAGCCGAGCGACACGCTCGACCAGCGAGTAAGGCCGGCGCTCGACGCCTTTTTCAGATTCGGCGAGCGACAGAGCCTTACTCTCCCAGTTCGAAACACGGATCGGACGATCGGCGCCCGCCTTTCCTCCGAAATCGTCCGTACAATGAATGGACGACAGCTCACGGAAGAGCGCCTGACGCTGCGCCTTAGAGGATCCGCCGGGCAATCCCTCGGCGCTTTCGGCGCGAAAGGCCTTAAACTCGTCGTCGACGGCGACGCCAACGACTATGTCGGGAAGGGGCTTTCCGGCGCGACGATCGTCGTCCGTCCGCCCGTCGGCGAAGACCGCGGCGGGCAGTCGATCATCGGCAATACCTGCCTTTACGGCGCGACCTCCGGCGCGCTCTTCGCCGCGGGGCGCGCGGGCGGCCGATTCGCCGTCAGGAATTCCGGCGCCATCGCCGTCGTTGAAGGCTGCTCCGCGAACGGCTGCGAATACATGACCGGCGGCGCCGTCGTCGTTCTCGGCGCGGTCGGCGCCAATTTCGGCGCAGGGATGACCGGCGGCGAGGCGTTTATTTACGATCCGGATGGACGCTTCGCCGACTGCGGAAATTTCGACACGATCGCCGCATCGCCGCGCGGCGGCCACGCCGAAAGGCGCCTCAAGGCCCTGATCAAACGCCACTGCGCGGAAACGCGGTCGCAAATCGGCGAACGGATTCTCGCCGACTGGCGGAACGCTTATGCCGTCTTCCGGCATGTCCGAGCCAAAGATATGATCAAGCAGCTCGCGCTCGAGGCGGCGAAAGAAGCGCCGCACAAATCAAAGCCAGGCGCGCCGAAGGCGCTCGCCCCCGCTTGAACGGGCGGCCGGAAAAGGCCGTTAACCTCTGTAAATCGTAATGCGGCCGCGGCGGCCCGGCGACCCGCCGTTAAGCTTTCGTTTTCCATGTTGATGATAAGCGGGGGACCGGCGGCGCAGAAGGCTGCGTCGAAATCGGCGGAGCGGTTGTGACGGTGGCGTATTGCAGGTTGAGAGCGGCCGCAATTCTCGGTTCTTTCATTTCCGGAATGGCGGCCGACGCGTCGGCGCAGGCGGTCGATCCGCAAGGGTCGGGCCCCATCCTCGCCGCCGTCGAATGGCTTCAGGGAACGCTCCTTGGCAATGTCGCAACCGCCGTCGCGGTCATCGCGGTCGCGTTCGTCGGCTTCATGATGCTGACGGGACGCATGAACTGGCGATACGGCATCACCGTCATCGTCGGATGCTTCATCCTCTTTGGCGCGGCTTCAATCGTTTCCGGCATTCAGTCGGCGGCCGGCGCGGCGAGGTGACGCCGCCATGCAAGCTCTCCAGAAGACGCCGGTCTTTCGAGCGCTGACGCAGCCGCAGACTTTCGCGGGCGTTTCTTACAGTTTCTTCGTGATCAATCTCGTCGTCTCGACGGAGATCTTTCTCGTGACGCGGTCATTCGCCTCGTTGCTCGCGCCAGTCGCCCTCCACGCCGTCGGCTACCTTGCGTCGCTGCGCGAGCCGCGAATCTTCGACCTCTGGATCAAGCGGGTCAGCAAATGCCCGCGCGTGCCGAACTACGGCTTTTGGCGCTGCAACAGCTACGCTCCCTGAACGAGAGGAGCGCAGATGGCGAATAAGGGCTTCAAGTCGCTGTTCATCAAGGAACGCCGCGTCGGAGACCAGCTTCCCTATGTCGGCCACGCCGACGAACGGACGCTCGTCCTTAAGGACGGCATGCTGATGCAGACGGTCCTTCTCGACGGTTTCCCATTCGAGACCGCCGAAACCGATGAACTCAACTACCGGACGGCGGTCCGCGACGCGATGCTGAAGAGTGTCAACAATGCGCGCATCGCGATCTATCATCATGTCGTTCGTCGGCGCGCCGTTGCGGCGCTACAATCGACCTTCAAGGATTCGTTCTCGAAGTGGCTCGACCAGCGCTGGGCCCGGCGCATCGGCTCGAAAAAGCTCTTCGTCAACGACCTTTTCCTGACGATCGTCTATAAGCCGTCGAGCGGCAAGGTCGGCGTTCTTGACCGGCTTTCCGACCGCGCCGGACGCGTCAGCCGCGCTTCAAGGGCGCATGCGCGCGAGCGTGAAATTCGAACGCTTGATTCCGTGCGCGAAGGCCTCATCGCGTCCTTGCGCGCCTACGGACCAAGAACGCTCGCCCGGTACGACGGAGCGGGCGGCGTCTGTTCGGAGCCGCTTGAATTCCTGTCGCTCCTCTTGAACGGCGACCTGCATCCGACGCTCGATCCCGAGGGCGTCGCCGCTCAATATCTCCCCTACAAGCGCGTCTCGTTCGGCCTTGAGGCGATCGAACAGCGCGGCGCCGGCGCGCCCGCATTCGCAGCGATGCTGGCGATGAAGGAATATC
>JACADX010000080.1 GCA_013389125.1 Parvularculaceae bacterium
AAAGCATTCCGAACGCGCGACAGTTACGGTAAAGCCGGACGATACGTTGATGATCGCCTACGGCAGGATGAAGCTCTACGACATTTCCCAACTTCCGGTCCTTAACGAAGACGGCGCGCTCGCCGGCATCATCGACGAAGAGGACATCCTCTTCGCTGTCGTTCGCAATCGAGACAAATTCAAGGACCCGGTGAAGTCGGCGATGACCTATCGCGTCGAAACGCTCGACGCGTCGGAAAAGATGGAAGAGCTCCTCCCCGTCTTCGCCAGGGGCCATGTGGCCGTCGTGACAAAGGGCGGAAAATTCGAAGGTCTCATCGCTAGAACCGATCTTCTGAATTATCTGAGGCTGCAGGTGGCGTGAGCGATGCGTGTCGACATCTACGGCCTCAAGACCTGCGACACCTGCCGCAAGGCGAGGCGGATCCTTTCCGAAGCGGAGGTCGATCATGTTTTCCACGATGTGCGGGAAAGCGCGATATCGAAATCGCAGGTCACCCGCTGGGCGAAAGCGGCCGGATGGGAGGTCCTTCTGAACCGGAGTTCGGCTGCGTGGCGAGGACTTGACGCCCGCGACAAAGAGCGCCTGACTGAAACGAAGGCCGTCGCGCTGATGGCGGCCAACCCGACCCTCATCAAGCGGCCGGTCATCGAACGCGGCGGAACGGACGTTTTGGTCGGCTGGTCGACGGATGTCGCGGCGAAGCTCGCGCGCAAGCGATGACGCCGGCGCCGGTTTCAATCCCGCCGCCGCAGGTTTTCCGCGCGCCGCTCGCGGCGCGGATCGGAGTCAGCGCTTGCGCGGTTTTCATCAGCGCCTTGGCGCTGTTCCTCATTCTCGCCGCCGGCGCCTCATTCACGATCGGCGCGGCGTTCGGCTTGTTCATGGCGCTGATCGCCGCAATCATGACCGCGTTGGCGGCGCTCGTCGTGAAAGAGGCGGTTTCGCGCTGGCGGCTTTACGCGCGGCTCGAAGGCGGACGCCTTACCGCGTTGCTGCCGCTCCGGCGCGGTTTCATCGAGCAGAAGCGGGTCGGCGTCGACATCGCCGTTTCCGACTATGATCACATCGAAACCCGCCTTGAAGTATTCTCTGCGCTCGGCGTAACCACCGCGCAGCGCGCCTATGCGCTCGTAAAGCCGAATGGCGAGCGATTCTTTCTCGGCGCCGACCGAGAAATGCTGACGCCGTTCTTTGAGAAGCTTGTCAACGCTATCGTCTCGCGGACCGGCCTCAAGGTCGCCGATCTCGGCATGGTCGACGGAGATCCTGGGTTTCTTCTCGTCGCCCGCCAAAGCGTCCCGGATTGGTCTTCCGCTTCCCTCTCAGAAGCGGAAATTGAAGTTCGCAACCGGCGGCGCGCCCGCACGCCGCAAATCCTCATCGCCATCGCGCTGACGGTCACGCTGGCGCGCGCGCTCGGCGGCCATTGACCTTCAGCCGGCGAATGGCCGGTCGCGAAGCCAAAGCGACGCCAGCCATTTTTCGCCCCGCAACACCGGCAAACCCGCGTGACGGGCGGAGACGTCAGGAGCGCCCGCGTCGTCAACATTGTGGAATACGAGCGCGTCTCCCGATCGGCCCGCAAACTTAATGTTCGGCGCCAGGAAGTGCGTTTCGCCGCCAATAAATCCCTCATTGAGATATAGGAGCGCCGTGCGAATTCTTTGTCCATGCACGTAAAGGTCAGGGTCATTGGGACCCAAAAAATCATGATGTGGATGATATTGTTCGCCCGGTCGATACCGAAGTATTGTCAGCGCTTCGCCATGTTCGTGAGGAAGCCGAGCAAGTCGAGCCAAACGCTGACTTGCGAAGACAGAAGGGATGTCGGCGAAACCAAAGCCGAGCCCGGCTCCCCAAGCCGTCCGGTGGGGGTGCGGCTTCGCAATATTGTCGCGCGGATCGACGATTTCCTGGCGCCTGAGGCGCGGGAGCGCTGTAACGGCTAGGTGATCGCAAAGGTCAATTCCAGCCGCGCCGCGGAACCTCACGATTTTCGGCGCTAAACTGACCTGTTCAGATGCGATTTCATCCCTTTCTTCCGTCAACTTTGTAAAAGCGCGCTCCAGTGAGGTCGCTGATTTCGCAGTCCTCCTTCCACGATGCGCACGTCGCGACGCTAGCGCCGCGGCGAATCGATCGGTCTCGGCGGCGTTCGCAAGCAGGCTTGCGCCGTCTTCGTCATCGGGCTCGCGGTCGAACAGCAGCGCCGCAACCTCCCGCATCGCGGCCGCATCGCCGCGTTCGCACGCTTCCCGCAGCATTCCCAATGCAACGGGCCAGCCTCCTTCACCGGCGACTCCCGCAGCTGTGAGCGCCGCCAAAATGCGCAGCGCCGCCAAACTCCCCCTTGCGGCGGCCTCGCGCAAACCGGCGATCGCTTCCGGCCTCCTCTCGACGGCGCCTTCCGAGGCGGTCAGCAGTCCGCCGGCAAGCGTGAACAGCGCGTCGGGATGGCCGAGCGCCGCAGACCGTTCGAGCCAGTACTTTGCCTCGTCGGCCTGCTGCGCCTGCGCGAATTGGGCCGCCAGGGCGTACTGAGCCTCAGCGTCGTCCGCCTGCGCGAGACGTTCGAGCTCTGCAGTCGTCAAGACGGTCATGCGGCCAATCTAGCGCGCGCGATCAGCGGCCGCCATACGGTCCCGCCGCTGCAAACGCCGCCGGCTCGAATTACGCAAGGCGGCCGGACGGCGCAGCGCGGCCACCGCGAACGCAGGTGCGGTTCCTTCTATCGAAGCTTCGTCCGGCGGCGCGGCATGTGATCGGGATTCCGGGCGCCGGCGCCGCATTACGACTTCCACTTGATCTGGAATTCGATCTCTTCTTCGCTGCCGGAGAGTTCGTGTTCGACGTTGACGATCGCGCCTCTTGGGACGCGGATGCGCTCGCCGGCGATCTGGATCGTGAACGCCGAGCCCGTTTCGAGCGCGTCGGCGAGACGCCGGAGCTTAGCGGCGAACTTGGCTAGCGGATAGGACTTCTCAAGGTCGCGGGCCTTCTTTGGCGCCATGGGGCTTTAGCTCCAACGCTCGAATAGGATGTTACCCGATTCGGCGGGTCTAGAATCTCAGCGCCTTCGCCTGCTTGACGTTCGGCAGCGCCGCGACCTTGGCGAGCACGTCGTCCGTCACCTTGTCGTCGACAGCAAGGAGCGCGATCGCATCCGCTCCCGGCGCGGAGCGTCCGAGATTGAAGGTCGCAATGTTGACGTTCGCCGCGCCGAGCGTTTGCCCGAGCGCGCCAATGAAACCCGGCTTGTCGGCGTTCGACACGTAGAGCATGTTTGGCGCGAACGACGCTTCCATTTCGACGCCTTTGATTTCGACGATGCGCGGCGTCTGTCCGAAGAGAGCGCCCGAAACAGTGCGATCCTGGCGTTCAGTGACGATCCTAAGTCGGACGACGCTTTCGAAGTTTTCGGCGTCGTCGCGAAAAGTCTCCGCAATTGCGACGCCGCGTTCTTTCGCGATCATCGGCGCATTGACGATGTTCACTTCGGCGAGCATCGGGCGAAGGACGCCGGCGACCGCCGACGCCGTCATCGGGCGCGTATTGAGCTTTGAAACGCCGCCGGCGTAGACGACTTCAATCGCCTTGACGCTCGTTTCGGTAAGCTGGCCCGCGAACTTGCCGAGATTTTCGGCGAGCGCGATGAACGGCTTCAATCGCGGCGCCTCCTCCGCCGTGATCGACGGCATGTTGAGCGCGTTTGAGACAGCGCCGCGCATGAGATAATCCGACATCTGTTCGGCAATCTGAATCGCGACGTTCTCCTGCGCCTCATTCGTCGAGGCGCCGAGATGCGGCGTCAGCACGACTTTGTCGTTTCCGAAGAGCGGATGGCGCGACGCCGGCTCCTCCGCGAAAACATCAAGCGCTGCGGCGGCGATGCGCCCGGCGTCAAGACCCGCTTTGAGGGCCGCTTCGTCAAGAAGGCCGCCGCGCGCGCAGTTGACGATGATGACGCCTTTCTTTGTCTTCAAGAGCGCCTTCGCGGACAGGATGTTCTTCGTCTGCTCGGTCAGCGGCGTGTGGAGCGTGATGATGTCCGCGCGCGAAAGCAACGTGTCGAAATCGACCTTTTCAACGCCGAGTTCGATCGCGCGCGCATCGGTGAGATAGGGATCGAACGCGATGACGCGCATTTTGAGGCCTATCGCTCGATCGGCGACGATCCCGCCGATATTGCCGCACCCGACGACGCCGAGCGTCTTGCCGAAAAGCTCGACGCCCATGAAGCGCGACTTCTCCCATTTGCCTGCGTGCGTCGACGCGTTCGCCAGCGGGATCTGCCGCGCGGCGGCGAACATCATCGCGATCGCGTGCTCTGCGGTCGTAATCGCGTTGCCGTAGGGCGTATTCATGACGACAACGCCCGCCGCGGTCGCGGCGGGAATGTCAATGTTGTCGACGCCGATGCCGGCCCGGCCGATCACCTTGAGCTTTCTGCCGGCCGCGACGACCTCGGCGGTCGCCTTCGTCGCCGAGCGCACCGCAAGGCCGTCGTAAAGGCCGATCACGGATAAAAGCTTCGCCTTATCCTTTCCAAGTTTCGGCTCGTAAGCGACCTCGACGCCTCGCTCCTTGAAGATGTTGACGGCGGTTTCCGAGAGTTCGTCGGAGATGAGGACTTTTGGCATGAAGGATCTCGCGTGGCGTAGCTAAGTGTCAGTTGATCGCGCGGTGCGTCGCAGGATGTGCGCAGGAGAAGGTCTTCCGTGCGCCGCGCACTATGAACGACGCGCTTCCTTGAACGCCCAATCGAGCCATGGGCAAAGCGCCTCGATATCGGAGCGTTCGACAGTCGCGCCGCACCAGATCCGAAGTCCGGGCGGCGCGTCGCGATGGCCGCCGATGTCATAGGCGGCCTCTTCCTTGCTGAGCAGCGATTCCATCTCCTTGACGAATGCGCGCTGCTTATCGTCGTCGAGCGCTGCGATCTTTGGATCGACGATCCTGAGGCAGATGGACGTGTTCGATCGCGCGCGCGGGTCAGCGCAAAGGAATTCGACCCACTCGGCGCGTGCGATCCATTGCGAAATCGCCTGGTGGTTGGAGTCCGCGCGCCGAATGAGCTCCTTAAGACCGCCGATCGACGCGCCCCATTTGAGGGCGTCGATCCAATCTTCGATAACGAGCATAGACGGCGTATTGATCGTTTCGCCTTCAAAGACGCCTTCGATCAATCTCCCGCCCTTTGTCATGCGGAAGATTTTCGGCAGCGGCCACGCCGGCTTGTAGGTCTCAAGCCGTTCGACAGCGCGCGGCGAGAGAATGAGGACGCCGTGCCCTCCCTCGCCGCCCAGCGCCTTTTGAAACGAAAAGGTTGTGGCGTCGAGCTTTGGCCAGTCGAGCGCCTGCGCGAAGGCGGCCGAGGTCGCGTCGCAAATCGTCAACCCTTCGCGGCCCGCCGCGATCCAGTCGGCGTCCGGCACGCGCACGCCCGATGTCGTTCCGTTCCAGGTGAAGACGACGTCCGTCGAGGGATCGACTCTTGAAAGATCCGGCAGCGCGCCATACGGTGCCGTCAACGTCGCCGCGTCGAGCTTTAGCTGATTGACGACATCAGCGATCCACCCTTCGCCGAAGCTTTCCCAGGCGAGCATGGTGACGGGCCGCGCGCCGAGGAGCGACCAGAGCGCCATTTCGACGGCGCCTGTGTCCGAGGCAGGAACAATTCCGATGCGGTAGTCCGCGGGAACCTCAAGGAGCGCGCGCGTGCGGTCGATGGCTTCCTTCAGGCGCGCCTTGCCGAGCTTTGCCCGATGCGACCGTCCGAGCGTTTCCGTTCCGAGATTTTGCGCCGACCATCCGGGGCGCTTGGCGCAAGGGCCGGATGAAAAATAGGGCCGCGCGGGGCGGACGCCCGGTTTCGTGGTCATTATTGTCTCCCATCCTTGCAGATGGGTCGCGCCTCGTTGGGAAGGCGTGGCCCGCAAACCTTGTCATCCAGACTCGCTACGGCCGTCAACAGAATTTTTGCGTTGCAGCAAAATGCTCGACGGAGCATTTTATGCCCCGTTCTTCCTATTGAGCTTCCCATGAGTCCGCCACCGCAGCATCGGGCCGGTCCCGCCGAGGCGTCGCCGATCGACTGGATGCTGCTTGCCGCCCTGACCGCAATCGGCGGCTCGTCTTTCACCTTTATCCACGCAGCGATTGAAACGGTGCCGCCGGCGCTTGTCGCGATCGGCCGCCTCTGGATCGCGGCGGGCGCTTTAATCCTCGTCATGAAAGCCAGGAGACAGAACTTTCCGCCCCTCCTTGTACGGACGAACGGCCGGTCGCGCCTCAACATGATCTGGCGGTGGATGATTGCGATCGGAATCGTCGGATATTCAATTCCGTTCCTTATTTTTCCCTGGGCGCAGCAATACGTCGAAAGCGGCCTTGCCGGCGTCTATATGGCGTTCATGCCGCTCTGGACGCTCGCCCTCGCTTATTTCTTCGCCGATGAAAAACTGACGCCGGCGAAGGTCGCCGGTTTTCTGCTCGGCTTCGCCGGCGTCCTCATCTTGCTCGGTCCGGCGGCGATAAGCGGCGTCAAAACGTCGGGATTTCTCGCGCAGGCAGGCCTCCTCGTCGCCACCCTTTGTTACGCAGTTTCCGTCGTCCTGACGCGACGGGCGCCGGGAGCAAGCGCCGCGGTTCTATCCGCCGGCGTCGTCGGCATGGGCGCCGTCTTTGCGACGCCCGCATTTTTCTTTTCTACGTTCGAACCGTCTCAATGGTCGCCAGAAAGCGTCGCCAGCGTCATTGTGCTCGGACTAGGCCCGACGGCTCTGGCCGGGATCATCATTTTCACCGTTGTCGCGCGCGCCGGCGCATCGTTCATGGCGCTTGCGAACTATCTGACGCCAATCGTCGCCGTCTTTCTCGGCGCAATTCTTTTCCACGAGCGGCTCGATTTCGGCGTTTTCGCGGCGCTGGCGCTCATTCTCGCCGGCGTCGCTATCAGCCAGCGAAGGCCGCGACCTTCGGCGCGCGCGCCGGACGCGGCTCAAAAATCGAGTTGACCCTTCATCACGGGAACGGCGTTTCCGCCGACGCGAACCGCCTTCACAGCGCCGCCCGACGTTTCGAAGTTCACAAAGATGCGGCTCGGCCGGCCGATTTCGAAGCCCTGTTCCAGCACCCAGCGATGCGTTCCGTCGGTGAGCTTTTGCGCCCGCGAAATCTGCCCCGGTAACGACGCCGCCGCGCTCCCGGTCGCTGGGTCCTCGACCACCCCGGCGTCGGGAGCGAACATGCGGACATGATAAGTCGCGTCTCTCGCCTCGCCCCCTTCGGCGTAGATGAGAACGCCGACTGTTTGCTGAAGGCTCAGCGCTTCAAACGCGCGGCTGTTGAGGCGCGCCTTGCGCACTGCGTCGAGCGGCGCCCTCGCAAAGACGAACGTCGTGGGCGCGCCAATGAGGCGCGGTCTATGCGCGCCGCGGTCGACGCTGCCTTGGGGGAGCGAAAGCGCGGCCTCAATAGCCGCCGCATCCGGCGCCGTTCCCCGTTCCGATGGAATGTTCGGGTTGAGGAATTCGGCGAAGGGCGCCGCCCCTTCGAGATCAACCTTCACGGGGAATACGCCGGCATTCAGCTCGAGCCGCAATTCGCCCGACAGTCTTCGCGTGCGCGCAATCGCAACCGCCGTCCCGACAGTCGGGTGGCCGGCGAACGCCATCTCATAGCCCTGCGTGAAGATGCGCACGCGCGCTGCGTTTCTCGGATCCTCCGGCGGGAGGACAAAAGTCGACTCCGCGTAATTGAATTCGCGCGTAATCGACTGCATGTCGCCAAGCGTAAGGCCGCGCGCGTCCATGATCACAGCGAGCTGGTTTCCGGCGAACTTCTGGTCGGAAAAGACGTCGAAGGTTTCGAATTCGTAGATTGCCATTGCCTGAATTCCGCACGAACGCGCGCCCTTCGCGCGCCGACATACGGGCGCGCGATTTCCGACTCAACTCAGAAAACCGAAACCTCTGTTTAGTCCCGCTGGATCAGGTCGATTAGCGCGGCGTGCGCTGAAGTGTGCGCGGTTCAGCGCGTAAACGCCGCGACAAACAATGAGGAGAGCAAGCGCCCCGATTCCGAAATATCGCGCGAAGCTCTAGTACCGAACGACGAGAGACAGCGTCGCTTGGTGCGTCGTGAATTCATCGAGCGCAACCGATGCTTGGCGATCGCGGTAATTGTAGCCGAGTTCGGCGGCGAGATGTCGATTGAACAGAAACTCGACGGCGGCGCCGGCTGTCAGATCATCCTGCGTCAGACCGCTCCGGCGGAACTCGCCGTGGCGATAGCCGATTTCCAGCCGCCCCCTCAGATTATGCCGGATTTCTTGGTATAGCTTGATCGACCCTCTGGTGTCGATGCGGCCGCTTGCGCCGGTTCGGTTGGTCGCGACATCGCCGCGAAACGCATCGATCACGATCGCGGAGCGCGCCTGCGGACGCCAGCTGATCGACCCATTAAAGCCCAAACCCGAAAATTCCTGCAGGGTCGGATCATCAAAGCCCGCCTTGAAGTATCCGACCCCAAAGTCTCCGGTCAGCTTGTCCGTGATGTCGACCGCGACGCCGGCGGTGGCGCCGTAAGTCTCGCCGTCGCGATTGACCCCGCTAAGGTCGACCGGAAGGCGGAAATCCCGCCAGACGCCGTAGCCTTCGACAAAAAGATCAACCCGACTTGACGCGCCGATGAGCGCGCGGGCCGATGCGCGATAGCTTGTCAGGTCGCGCTCGTCGTCAATCGGATCCTTATAGTTGGATTTGAAAACGCCGGCTGTCGCGCCCAAGCCCAATCGGCCGGGCCGGTAGAGATAGCCGGTCTCGCCCCAGAAACTGTCGATCAGCGTCGGAGGAATGGTGAAATTGGCGTTTCGCTCGGGATCATACCGCCGCTGAAATCCTCGGTCATACCCCGCAGCGACGGACGCCGAATGCACGTTGCTCGCCCGATAGCCGATCTTGGCGTTCGCGCCGAACGTTTCGACGTTTTCGTTGTCGTTCTCGAAATAGCGTCGAAATCCGCCATAGGCGTTGGCGCTGAAATCGAGTTTCGCCGAACGGTTTGCGAGCGCGATGCTCGGCTCAATGAGGCCAACGACGTCTTCCTCCGCGTTCGAGGAGGTCGCAAACACGTTGGAATCGGCGATTGCGCCGATCCGAAGCTCCGGAAAAACGGTTGTCGATCCGACGCGCATTCCTTGCCGCTCGTAGCCAAGCGGCGGCGATCGATTGAACGACGCCATCGCCGCCGTCTGCGCATCGCTTTGAGCGTGCGCTTCGCACGCCGCCGCGACAAACGTGACGCCGGCCGCGCCCGCTAGCAGCGTCGCCTTCATGCGGCGCAAGGCGCATGCAGTCGAAGTCGAACCGGGCAAATCGCTCAACAAGGCTAGAACCACCCCTCATATACGCGAATTGTGTCGCCCGGCAGGACAAGACTGTCGAGCCGCGCCTTGCCGGAAACGGCCTTGCCGTCAATGATCCTGGTAACGACAATCTTGTCGGTGTTCGCCCTGAATGTCGGGCCGCCCGCCATCGACAGCGCCGTGAGCACGGTCATCTTCGGCGCGTAAAAATATTGCCCGGGCTTATTGACCTCGCCGATAACGAAGAAGGGCCGATACTGCGCGATCTCCGCGCTGACGCTTGGATTGTAGATGAGATTTTTCTCAGTGATCGCCGCCTCAATCGCCGCCTTCACTTCTTCGATCTGCTTGCCGGCGACCGGCATCGTTTCAAGAAGCGGCAGCGAGATCGTGCCCGAATCGCTGACGCGATAGGTGTTCGACATCTCCGTCAGCCGAAATACGGAAATTCGCACTTCGTCGCCGGGACCAAGCAGATACGGTTCCGCATCCGCCTCCGGCAGCGGCGGCGGCGTAGAAGCGCAACCCGCCAACAGCGCCGCTAACGCCGCCAAGATAACCTTCATCTTCATCGCTTACCCCGTGTTTGCCCGGCCGACACCTCAAGATGCGCTAAAATCCTATTCGATTTGACGAACCTCGGCCATCCCAAATGTGACGCAGCGGCACGCGGCCGAAGCGAAAAGGGATGCAAACGCTCGCCTAATTCACAAGTTCCGCCGGCGAACCGGCGCGCCGGTCGCCTCCGCGCGGCGGCGGAACCGTCAGCCAATGGGAAAGCTCCTTCTTTACCAGGACGGAAAGCGCTTCAACGTCGCGGCTGTAATAATCCGCCAGGAACGACCTCGCTTCATCGTCAAGCGGCGGGTACGAAATCGGTCGCGCAAACGCCCCGCGCAACGACTTGAACCAGGCCTTCCCGCGTAGCGGCTTGATCGCCGCCTTGAATGGGCGCAGCGCCTTCCTGACGTGCAAGGGCAGCATTTCCGATGCGCTGTCATTTTCGCGCGCTGTCGACGCCAAATCAATGTCGATCCGGTCGACGCCGATATGGTCAGTTATCCGCGCCATCGTTTCTTGAGGCGAGGCGGCGATGTCGTCGTACAGTTCAACCAAGACCTGCTCGCGCGGAAATCGGTCGTATATTCGCCGGAGATGCGTTGCGTAAAGGCCGCCGATTAGAAATCGGGAACCGAGATGCTCGTTATCGGACGCGCTCTTTCGAAAATAATCGCCCGCCGGCCGCCTCGTTTCGCCGCGCCTGTAAAGCATGCAGTAATCCGAATAGGCGCGATCAACCGGATTTCGAAGCTGAACAATGATCCGCGCGGCGGGCAGCGCATCGGCAAGCCGCTCCGCCGCCAGCGGATGAGCCAAATAATCGGCCGATTTTTCGCCGATAATCGCGCCTTCGGGGGCCTCCGAAAAAAGGCTGAGATACCAATCGAACCCGCGATGGTGCTCGTCGCTGAAATAATGCGGCTCGGGCCCAGGGATGAACACGCGAGGATGTTCCGCCAGCCTCCGCGCCGTCCATGTCGTTGCGGCCTTCACCGCGCCGGCGATGACAAATCGCGGCTCCCTTCTGTCTCGGGCGCTTTCCATGCAACGCTATTCTGACGCCTGCGACGCGACGAAACAAAGAATTTCGCCCATTTCCTTCACGTCTGAAATTGAGAGCGTCTGATCGACGGGCAGAAGGATGCTCGTGTCGCCGAGAAGCCTCGCATTCGGCAAGGCGGGGCGTTCGCCAAAACCGCGGTCAGCGAAGGCGCGCTCTCGATAGATTTCCGGGCAGCTGCCCGCCTGGCAAGGCGCGCCGAGGGCGGCCGCTTCACGCAAGATGCGATCTCGCGACCAGCCCGGCTTAAGGAACTCCGGCCGGATGAACAAGTAATATTTGTAATAGGCGTGACCGACATGATTTTTCGCGGTCGGCACGCGAAACAGCTTCACGCCCGCGAACATATCGTCAAGAATTCGCGCGCGCTGGCGGCGCTCCTCGATCCAGGACCGCAATTTCGACAATTGATTGAGCCCGATCGCGGCCTGCATTTCGGTCATTCGGAAATTGGTTCCGATGGACGAATGGAGCCACCGGAACGTCGGATCGACGGGCTTTTGCTGAGCGAGCGCATAGTCTTTTCCGTGATCCTTGTAGGACCACGCGCGCCGGAACGCGTCCTCGTCGCGCAGCAAAAGCATGCCGCCTTCGCCGCCGGTCGACATGATCTTGTCCGTGCAGAAGGAAAACGCCGACGCATCTCCGAACGACCCGACCGGTTTGCCGTCGTAGGTCGCTCCGTGGGCTTGCGCGCAATCCTCAATGATCTTGAGGCCCTTCTCCTTCGCCAGCGCGCATAATTCGTCCATTTCGCAAGAGAACCCCGCAAGATGCACGACAATCACGGCGCGCGTGTTCGGCGTCAGGACGCCACGGACCGATTCCGCAGTGACGTTTTGCGAATTAACGTCGACATCGGCGAAGACCGGTCTAGCACCGCTGTTAACGACGCAGCTTGCGGAAGCGATGAAGCTCCTTGACGTGACTACGACATCGTCGCCCGTTCCAACCTCGAGCGCGCGCAGCGCAAGTTCAAGCGCAAGAGTGCCGTTCGCAAGCGAAATCGCGTATGGCATCTCGCACGCCTCGGCGAACGCCCTCTCAAAAGACCTGCACTTGTCGCCATGCTGCAATGAGTTGACGCGGCCCGAGCGCAAGACTTCGACGACAGCCGCGATTTCATCTTCCTCATAGATCGGCCATTTCGACCGCACCGGACGAAACGCGGGCCGCGTCTCGACATCCGCCGCGTCCCGATTCGGCGCGGTCCGACCGAGCAGTCGCTCAAACCCGAACGCCAATGTTTCCGCAACCCCCATTACTTCGCTCCGACCGCCGCTTCTTGCGACGAAGGCGCGCGCGCGATTGTCGCAGCGGCGTACGGTGCAGGCGGCGTGCCATCATCCGACTCGCACTCGTCCTTAATAACGGCGAATATCTCTTTGCGGATCGCCTTGTCGTCGCGCCGGGCGACCGCGGCTGTCAGTCTTTCGAACAAGCCTTCAAGCACAGTCATCGGCAACGCCGAGGGCTCCGCCACGAAGACGCCTTCGATCTCTGACGGCAGCCGCCGCTCACTCTTGTCGAACAGCTCCTCAAACAGCTTTTCGCCCGGCCGCGTCCCGATAAAGCTGACTTTGGCGTCGACGCCAGGCTCCAGCCCGGAGAGCCTGATCATTCTATTCGCGATGTCGACAACCTTGATCGGCTGGCCCATGTCGAGGACAAAGATCCGGCCGTGGCGCGTTTCCGAATTGAGCGCCGAATGCGCGCTATGCAGGATCAGCGCCACAGCCTCGTGGATGGTCATGAAAAAGCGCGTCATGTCCGGATGCGTGACCGTCAGCGGCAGCCGTTCGCGGAGCTGCTTTTGAAATAGCGGAATGACGGAGCCGCTTGAACCAAGCACATTGCCGAAGCGGACCGTGAAAAAGCGCGTCGCGGCGGCCTCGCGTTCGCTCTGTAGGTCAAGAGCTTGGCAATACAGTTCTCCGAGCCGCTTGGTCGCGCCCATTACCCCGACCGGATTGACGGCCTTGTCGGTCGAAACTTGGATCATGGCGACGGCGCGGCAGCTACGCGCCGCATCTGCGACGTTGCGCGTGCCGAGAAGATTGGTCGCTACCGCCGGGCAGGGATTAAGCTCGACAAGAGGCACATGTTTGAGGGCCGCCGCATGAAACACCAGCTGCGGCTGGCATTCCGCGAACACCGACATTACGTGCCCCCGATCGCGTATGTCGCACAGGACCGGCGCGACGTTCACTTTGGGGAAATTCTGCCGGATCTCGTGATCGATCTGATAAAGATTGAATTCACTCTGCTCGATCAACACGATCTTGCGCGGCTCAAATTGAGCGATCTGACGCACGAGCTCGCTGCCGATCGATCCGCCGGCGCCAGTGACGATAATAGTTCGTCCACGAATGGTAAGGGCGATTCTTTCCGCATCGAACCTGATTGGAGCGCGGCCGAGCAAGTCAGAAAGGTCAAATTCCTTAAGCTCGACGCGAGCGTCGACCGAGTTCTCCGAAAGCGCGGCGCGAACGACATTCAGGCCGACGCCGGCCGCCCGGCTTGCAAGGCTGACAAAGGCGGCCTCAGACGCTTCCGCGCCCGTCGCCGCGATGACCAACATCGTCGGAGCGTTCGGCTTGTTTTTGAGTTCGTTGTAGACGTGATTGAAAGACAGGAAGCCCCCGAGAATCGGCACGCCGCGAAGACGACGGCGGACGTTCACGTCGCTCACGTCGAGAAGGCCGATCGGACGAAATCCTTTGAGGACGCCGAGTTCGCGCTTCCTGAGGACAAGTTCAACGGCGTCAGGAGAACCGGCAATCAAGGCGGGCGGATCGTTGGGCGAGCGATCTCCGCTGATAACGCGACGCGCCACGGCGAAGACCTGCGGTCCGAATCGGCGCACTAAGCGCGCAAGTCCCATCAATGAGACCGCAAAAACATACTCAATGACGTAAAATCCCGCTGGCGGCGCTTCGGCCTTCATGACGGCCGTCAAGAGAGCAATCGAAACCGCCGTATGAAGCAGGACCGCCGACATGATCAAGGCTAGGTCGACGATTGAAACAAAGCGCCAAAACCGTCGGCTAAGCCCCACGAGATAAAAGATGAGTGCGCCGCTCAGCGCGATCGGGCCGACCGCAAGCGCCCATTCATCCCAATATTCCGCGGCGGCATAGCGCGGCACTGCGACAAGGATTGTCGCTGCGATTGCGGTCGCCACAGCAACCACATCAATCGCCAGCAAAATGACGTGCTTGCCGCTACGTCTGATCGGGCCGGCGCCGACCGTTGCTGAAATGAACATTCTCCCCAAGAACCCCCAAAACCGCGACCACACCTCTCCCAACGCGTGCAGCATCCCGGACGCCGATTTCGCGCCGGCCGCAGCAAATCTCGCGCCGCACAAAGAACAACGGCTTGTCTCGCAACTGCAAATTTACGAATCAGTAACTCGCGAAGCCTTTCAGGTCAATTTTTCAGGCGCGATCGAGCGTGACTTAAGTCACCAGCGACGCGAAATTTCCGCTTTCGTGCGCCTTTGGACACACCATTTCGCCTCAAAGACGAGAAAATCTTTATGAGGTTGCACGCATAGCGCGTGTCCGGCCTGGAGCGCCTTGGCTGCCGCCCAGCTCCGGAGCGGCATGGCGTGTGCTAGTCGGACTTCCCGCCGGAAAGGCGAGTCGGGAAGGCCGCACTAGCGTGGGATCCTTTCCCTCGCGTAATGCTGCGGCGCAAAACTTCTTGACCGTCCGGAACGCTCCGGGATCGAGTAAGGGTATGATGTACAGCGCGCAACCCGAGCAACCGCAAAAGCCGCCCGTCGCCGCCGCGTCGGCGAGCGCGAGGCTCCGCTCCGCGGGCGCAGTATGAAGATCGTCATTGTCGCCAGCCTTGCGCGCTCCCTGATCCACTTCAGGAGATCATTGCTTGAGGCGATTGTCGCGAGCGGCGAACATAACGTCTTGGCGCTCGCGCCGGAACGCGACGAAAAGATTGTCAAGAAACTGGAAGAAATCGGCGTTCATTTCCGCCAAATCCCGATGGCGCGCACGTCCCTCAACCCGCTGGCCGACCTTCGAACGCTTTGGTCGCTCGTTCGAATATTCCGAGCCGAAAGGCCGGACATCGTGCTCGCTTATACGCAAAAGCCCATCATCTACGCGGGCATGGCGGCGAGGCTTGCGCGTCGTACGCGCTACTTCGCAATGCAAAGCGGTCTCGGATTCGCGTTCAGTGAGGAAAACCGCAATGAAATTCTGCGGCGCCTTGTCGCCGGGCTCTATCGGATCGGCGTCGCCCGCGCTGAGGCGATCTTCGTGTTTAACTCCGACGACAAGGAGGAAATGCAGCGATACGGCATCATTGGACGCAAGCATCGCGTCGTCCAGGTTTCAGGATCCGGCGTCGACCTTACGCAGTTTCCCCTTCAATGCGT